>JAHFOU010000079.1:5221-9009 GCA_023261525.1 Planctomycetota bacterium
AGGCCGGCTCGTTGGTCTTGCCGCGGTAGGGCACCGGGGCCAGGAAGGGGCAGTCGGTCTCGACCAGGAGACGGTCCAGGGGAAGGGCCCGGGCGGCCTCGTGGAGGTTGCCGGCCTTGGGGAAGCTGAGGATGCCGGAGAAGGAGATGGCGAAGTTCCGCGCGATCGCGGCCTCGGCCGTGGGGAGCGTGGAGCCGAAGCAGTGGAAGACCCCCCGGGCCCGGCCTTTGAATTCATCGATGACGGCCAGGGCGTCCTCGTCCGAGTCGCGGTTGTGCACCACGACGGGGAGGTCCAGTTCGACGGCCAGGGCGATCTGGTTGCGGAAGAAGGCCTTCTGCCGGTCCCGGGTCGCGGCCTCGATGGGAGGGCGGTGGTAGTCCAGCCCCGTCTCCCCGATGGCCACGAAGCCCCCGTCGCGGGCCAGGGCCCGGAGCTCCTCCCAGTCCTTCTCCGTGACCTTGTCCACCTCCTGGGGGTGGATGCCGGCCGTGGCGAAGACCCGGCCGGGGTGCTGGCGGGCGAAGTCGCGGACCCAGCGGGAGTTCTCCAGGGTGGTGCCGACGTTGATCAGGGCCTCGCCCCCGGCGTCCAGGAAGCGCTGCAGGGGCGCCTCGGGGTCCCCGGCATAGTCCTCGAAATAGAGGTGGGCGTGGGAGTCGATCACGGAAGGGATTGTAGCCTGGGCGAGAAACATCCGCCGGTTTTCTCGGCCGGCTCCCCCTTCAAAAGTCTTATCCTGGCACCGGGCAACCCTCAGGAGATCCGCATGAAGCTCCGCGAAGGCATCGCCTGGGTCCTGGTTCTGGCCGCTTTTGCCGTGGGCGGCGCCGTGTGGCAACGCGCCCGGGAACTGGAGAACCGGCTCGCCGAGGCCCAGGCGGAGGCGGCCCGGATGAAGGCCCTGGAGGCCCAGGCGGCCTCGGCGGAGAGGGACCTTGCCGCCGCACGCGCCGCGAAGGACCTTCTGCGTGCGGATCTCGACAAGGAGGTCGCGTCCCGCAAGGCGGCCGAGGCCAAGGACGCCGAACTGGCCGGGAAGCTCAAGAGCCTGGAAGCCTCGGCGAAGCCGGCGCCGGCCCCGAAGGGCCCGAAGAAGAATGCGCTCAAGGCCATGATGGCCATGTCCGCCAAGGCCATGCATGACCCGGCCTTGCGCAAGCAGATGCTCCAGGGCACGGCCATGCAGGTGGGGATGATGTACGGGGATCTCCTCAAGGAGTGGGGACTGGAGGGCGAAGCGCGCCAGGCGATCGTCGACCTGCTGGCGGAGCGCCTGCTGGCCGAAAGCGAGTGCAAGATGCTGCTGATGGACGAGGAACTCTCCTCCGAGGAGGTGATCCGCCGCCAAGAGGAGTCGATGGAGAAGCAGCAGAAGGCCCTCGCGGACAAGCTGGACGCCGGCCGCCTGGCCCGCCTGGAAGCCTTCGACGGGGAGATCCCCGACCGCTTGCTGGGTCAGCAGGTGGATCAGGGCCTCTCGGCCTTGAATCTCGACCAGGGCCAACGCGAGCGGGTGCGCGCGGTCCTGATGGACGAGGCCCGGGGAGCCTCCGTCCAGGTCCGGGGGAATGTCGGAGGGCTTGACGCCATGCCCCATCCGGGGCGCCGAATGACGGCCGAGGATGTGGCCCGGGCGCGGCAGGTCCTCTCCGGAGAGGGCTCCGGGATGGAGGACACCCTCAAGGCCCTGGAAACCTCCCACCAGAGTTCCTTGGAGAGGGTCCGGCCCCTGCTGACCCAGGAGCAGTTCGAGACCTTCCGCAAGCAGCAGGAATCCCAGATGCAGGTGATGCGGATGTCCCTGGAGATGTTGGGCGCCTCCGGGGGGAAGGACTAGACAGCCACCCCCGCTTGGGGCATGCTAACCCTTCGGGGAGGTAGCATGGTCCGCATGGCCCGGATGTCCACGAAGAAGCTCGGCGAGCTCCTCATCGAGGCCGGGCTCATCGACCAGGCCAAGCTGGAGGAGGCCCTCAAGCAGCAGAAGGGCTCCGGGGAGCGGGTGGGCGAGGCCCTGACCCGCCTGGGCTGGGTCACCGAGCGCGACATCGCCCGCACCGTGGCCACCCAGTTCGCCCTGCCCTACCTGGCCGTCTCCCAGTACTTCATTCCCAAGGAGGTTCTCAATCTCATTCCCGTCCAGGAGCTGGCCGACCACCGCTGCGTCCCCCTGGACCGTTTCGGCCGCCTCCTGACCATGGCCATCGCCGGCCCCGTGGACTCCCAGGCCCTCCTGCGCATGGAGCAGCGCTCCGGGTGCGAGATCTGCCTTTATGTCTCCACCGCCTCCGAGATCGAGGGGGCCCTTGCGAAGAACTTCCCGGCCGGCGCGAAGGAGGAGTCCTAGCCATGCGCGGGGGGTGGATGCCGGCGCTGGCGGGCCTGGCCCTCATCCTGGCCGGGGGATGCGCATCCTCCGTGGAGCAGGAGAACGAGGCCGCCGGACGGGGCGCCACCAAGGCCTTCGAGGCCTATGCCCGGGCCCTGCGCGAGGGGGACTGCCCGGCCGCCTATGCCCTGCTCTCCCCCAACCTCCGCCGCCGGGCGACGCCGGAGGAGTTCCGGGGGCACTACATGGCCAACCGGGAGCACTACCTGCAGATGGCGGCGTCCAAGGTCGAGAAGACCCTGTACGACGACTTCCGGGTGGCCCTCAAGGTGACCGACGGGGCGGGGGTCCTGGAGTGGGTCTTCATGGTGCCCGAGAACGGCGGCTGGCGCGTGGACGACGCGGGGCGGGACCTGGCGGAACTCTGCCGCCGCCTGCCGTCCGGGCGCCCCTGAGGCCCTTCCCATGACGGCCACCAAGTTCGACAAGCGGATCTGCGGGGCCCTCGTCAAGCGGGGCATGCTGACCCAGGAGCGTTGCGACGAGGTCCTGGCCGGCGCCTCGGAGAACGGCAAGATCGTGGAGGACCTCCTCTTCGAGAAGGGGTACGTCACCGAGCCCGACCTGATCGCCGCCATGGCCTTGGAGGCCGGCTTCCCGCCTGTCGACCTGGCCAAGGTCAAGGTGGCCTCCGAGGTGCTGGAGGACCTTCCCCAGGACCTGGCCACGTACTACGGGGTCCTGCCCCTGGCCAAGATCGGGGACATCCTCACCCTGGCGGTCTCCAACCCCTTCGACATCGTCAAGCTGGACGACGTCGAGACGGTCACCGGCTGCGACATCCGTCCCGTTGTCTCCACGAGCCGCGCCATCCGGAAGGCCATCGAGAAGGCCTACAACCCGGGCCAGGAGGAGATGGAGCAGCTCATGGACGCCCAGCAGACGGCGGCCAACGACCTGGAGCTGACCGAGACCAAGCCCGACGAGGACGTGGACCTCGCCGAGATCACCGGCACGGCCGAGGGCTCGCCCGTCATCAAGCTGGTGAACCTCATCATCTACCAGGCCATCAAGGACGGGGCCAGCGACATCCACATCGAGCCCTTCGAGAAGCGCCTGAGGGTGCGCTACCGCCAGGACGGCATCCTGCGCGAGACCGTCAACCCGCCCAAGCGCATGCAGAACGCCATCATCTCGCGCCTCAAGATCATGGCGGACATGGACATCGCCGAGAAGCGCCGGCCCCAGGACGGCAAGTTCCAGGTCAAGGTGGACGGCCGGCCCGTGGACTTCCGCGTCTCCGTCCTGCCCGTGGTCCACGGCGAGAAGGTGGTCGCGCGCATCCTGGACCCCTCCAACCTCACGCTCTCGCTCGACCGGCTGGGCTTCGAGCCCAAGGCCCTGGAGGACTTCCGCAAGGCCACCGCCGCCTCCTACGGGATGGTGCTGGTCACCG
>JAHFOU010000401.1 GCA_023261525.1 Planctomycetota bacterium
ACGGTCGCACGCCACCACGGGAAGACGCCATGTACGGAGCGAGCCTGGAGCAGGCCAAGCCCTGGGTGGAGGCCTACGAGAAGCGGTTGGGAACCCTCCTGGACCGGATCCAGGCCGCCTTTCCCGGAGGCTGTCAGGTCTTCCTGGCCGACATCTACGACCCTACGGATGGCAAAGGGGACCTGGAACGGGCGGGACTTCCGTCCTGGAGGGAGGGTCCGGCGGTCCTGGAAGCCTACAACCAGGTGATCGCCCGGGTCGCTGCAGCCCATCCCAACGTCCACCCGATCCCGATGCGCGACGCCTTCCGGGGCCACGGCATCCACTGCACCTGGGGCATGGATTACCGAACCCACCCGGGACACTGGTACGCCCCGAATTTCGAGGATCCCAATGACCAGGGCTATGAGGCCCTCCAGAGGCTCTTCCTGGGGGAGATCGCCAAATACACCCCAAAGACATAGTCGTAATATATTGATATAAAAAGACTTACGAACTAAACCCTCCATAACTTGCCCCGGCAGGCCTGGGTCACTATACTCCCCCCCTTGTCGAACGAACTGATCGCGGTCCTGGACCTTGGATCCCAGTACACCCAGCTGATCGCCCGCCGCATCCGGGAACAGCAGGTTTACTGCCGGATCTTCCGCCACGACACCCCCCCCCGGGTCCTGGCCCGGGAGAACCTCAAGGGCATCATCCTGTCGGGCGGCCCGGCCAGCGTCTACGCCCCGGGCTCCCCCAAGGTGGACCCCGGGATCTACGCCCTGGGCGTGCCCGTCCTGGGCATCTGCTACGGCCTCCAGCTCACCAGCCACCTCCTGGGCGGCAAGGTGATCAAGGCCTCGACGAGGGAATACGGCCCCGCCGAGATCCGCCGCAAGGGCCCCTCCGCCCTGCTCAAGGGCCTGCCTTCCCGCACCGGCGTCTGGATGAGCCACGGGGACCGGGTGGACAGCCTCCCCAAGGGCTTCCGGGTGACGGCCTCCAGCCCCGACTGCCGCCTGGCCGCCGTGGAGGCCCCCCAGCGCGGCCTCTACGGCCTCCAGTTCCACCCCGAGGTGGCCCACACCACCCTGGGCCGGGACGTCCTGGCCAACTTCCTCGTCGGGATCTGCGGGTGCCGGCGCGACTGGAGGATCGGGAAGGTCGTCCAGGAGGGCATCCGCAAGGTCCGTGCCCAGGTCGGCAGGGACGAGGTGGTGCTGGGGCTCTCCGGCGGCGTGGACAGCGCGGTGGTGGCCGCCCTCCTGCACAAGGCCATCGGGAAGCGCCTGCACTGCATCTTCGTGGACAACGGCCTGCTGAGGAAGGGCGAGCGCGAGCTGGTCGAGCGCACCTTCCGCGGCCACTTCCATGTGGACCTCAAGGTCGCGGACGCCTCCGCGGAGTTCCTCAGGGCCCTGAAGGGCGTCACGGACCCCGAGCGCAAGCGCAAGATCATCGGCCGCCTCTTCGTGCGGGTCTTCGAGCGGGAGGCCAAGCGCTTCCGCCGTGCGCGCTTCCTGGCCCAGGGCACCCTCTACCCCGACGTGATCGAGTCCGTGGCCGCCTTCGGAGGCCCCACGGCCGTGATCAAGAGCCACCACAACGTGGGCGGCCTGCCCAAGGACATGGGCTTCGAGCTGGTCGAGCCCCTGCGCGACCTCTTCAAGGACGAGGTCCGCCGCATGGGCCTGGAGCTGGGCCTCCCCAAGGCCCTGGTCTGGCGCCAGCCCTTCCCGGGTCCCGGACTGGCCGTGCGCTGCCTGGGCCCCGTCACCGCCCAGCGTCTTCAGACCCTGCGCGAGGCCGACGCCATCGTCCGCCAGGAGATCGAGGCCGCCGGCTACGACCGCAAGGTCTGGCAGGCCTTCGCCGTCCTCATCCCCGTGCGCTCCGTGGGCGTCATGGGCGACGAGCGCACCTACGAGGAGGCCGCGGTCCTGCGCGCCGTCACCTCCACCGACGGCATGACGGCCGACTGGGCCCGCCTGCCCCAGGACCTGCTGGCCAGGATCTCGAACCGCATCATCAACTCCGTCCGCGGCGTGAACCGGGTCGTGTACGACATCAGCACCAAGCCCCCCAGCACCATCGAATGGGAGTGAGCATGGCCACCAAGAAGAAGACCGCCCCGAAGAAGCGTACCCAGAAGAAGCCGGCCGTGAAGGCCAAGGTGGCGCGCCGCCTGCCGCCGCCCCCGCCGCCGGTGCCCCAGGACCAGGCGTCCTTCGAGAAGGCCAAGGTCGCGCTGGCCGCCGGCGCCCTCGGGGAGGCGACCTACTGGGCGGAGCGCTCCATGCACCTCAACCCGCGCCGCACGGACGTCCTGGCCTTCCTGACCGGATGCTGGATCCAGCGGGGAGACCAGGCGAGGGCCCTGGACTACGCGCGCCAGGCGACGGAGCTGGAGCCCGCCAACCCGGTCTGGTGGGGACGCCTGGGCCTGGCCCATCTCCAGCTGCGCCAGTTCCCGGAGGCGAAGACGGCGTACCTGCGCGCCATCGCGGCGGATCCGGACTTCGCGGAGGCCTGCTACGGC
>JAHFOU010000402.1 GCA_023261525.1 Planctomycetota bacterium
TTGCTGAGCAGATCAGGCACTGGTACTGGTCCCGCTCAAAGGCCTTCTGCTTCGCCACCTTGTAGGACTTCTCGGACTGCATAGACACCCCCTTAGGAAACCAACTCCAGGCGTTTTGACTCAAGCCTCTCGCGCAACTTCTCAAGAGAACCCCCGATGATCTGGCTGATCCTGGACTCCGTGAGCCTCATGATCCTGCCGATGTCCAGCATCGAGTGGTTGTCCACGAACCGCATCTTCAGGATGCGCTTCTCCCTGCGGTTGAGCCCGCGGAGCAGCTGGTTGAATGTAGGCCCCTCCCACCTTGGCTTCGAAACGGCAGGGATGAGGTCGAATATCCCGTCCGGCGTCATGAAGTGGTCGTTCTTGTAGGACTGGACGTTCCCTGGGCTGAACAGCACAGACTTGATGGCGTCGATCAGGAGGAGGTCGGTGGACACGCTCGCGCGCGGCCCGCGCGTCTTGCCCTTGTGCCTGGGGAGCGACAGCATCACCTCTCCTGGGCACGGGCTCCTGCCCTGCTTGTGCCCGAGCATGTTCTCCGCGTCCTGGAACTCCGTGAGGAAGGCGTGCTGGTGACGCGGGATGATGCCCAAGGCCCGCTTCTGATCCAAGATCCTGAAGCTCATCAAGCTGAAGGCGTAGGTGTTGAAGGTCCCACCCTTGGCCTTGCGCTTCCGCCAGGACTTCTTGGCCTCCATGTAGCCCTCCCACGCGATGCCGACCAGCTCATCCCTGGAGTAGGAGTTGCTCTTTGGCACGCGGGAGATCACCCGGTGGATGAGATCCATCATGCCTGGGTCCTCCTTGGGCAAGGGTTCATCCTCCCTGGACGGCCATTTCTTTTTCCGCCTGGGTGAACATGCCTTCCGGTGGGTCCTCCAGCCTCCCGCAATGAGCCTGAATCCTGACGACGATCTCGGCTGTGGGGCCATTGGTGTTCTTGTCGATCCCCAGGACGTACATCTCCGAGTGGACCGGACGGCCCTTCTTGGATGGCCAGTAGGCGCAGATGGCCTTGGTCGCTGAGTTGGCGATGGCCCCGGATTCCTTCACGTCAGGAAGCCGCGCCCGCCCCTTACCGACATCCTTCACCACCTGAGAGCCGACGATGACACAGCAGTCCTTGGTCAGGCACAGGCGCTTGAGCTTGGCCATGATCGAGGTGATGGTCTGAGAGAGGTTCTCGTTCTTGTTCTTCTCCACGTCCGCCGCCAACTGGATGTAGTCCACCACCACGATGTCCGGCTTGAACTTCTCGATCTCAACCTCCAGAGCGGCCATGTTCGGGGAAGCCATCACGTTGAGGTTGAGCTTGGAGAGCGTCTCCAGGCCCTTGAGGTAGGCTTCCTTCTCCGAGACCGACTGCCTACGCTCGGCAACCTCGTTCAGCTTTGCGTTGG
This sequence comes from Planctomycetota bacterium, assembly GCA_023261525.1. Classification (GTDB taxonomy): domain Bacteria; phylum Planctomycetota; class SBBH01; order JAHFOU01; family JAHFOU01; genus JAHFOU01. Next base: position 1,404 of record JAHFOU010000402.1, read on the forward strand.
AGATCATGGATGCGAGGCGGCGGTAGGTCATGGGCGTCCCAAGCTCGTAGTCCGCGATCAGCACGCGGCACCCACCCATGAGCGGACCGCGGACAAAGGACAGCATCGTGGCTGTCTTGCCATGGCTTGTCTCCCCGTAGACCAGGATCAGCTCCTTGCGGTTGAGCCCAGCAAAGCACTCAGAGGTGCGGCGAAGCCCGATGTCGAAGTCCGCTTGCTGCGGGCTGTCTAGGTCCTGGATCAGGAACTGGATCATCTGCTCGTGGCTCATTGCGGCTTGGGGAGCGGCGTCGTCCATGAGCGACTGGAGCCGCTTAGAGATCACGTTCAGGCCGTCGATCCCAAAGGCTTGGATCTCTGCCGCCACGGCCTTGAACTCCCGAACCCTCCAGTTCTCATTGATGATGCGCGCGAACTGGATGGCGTGTTCGGGGGAGGCGACCATGTTGAAGGCGTCAGCGGCCTGGGCGGTGGTCAGGAACCCACGCTCGTGCAGGACAACGGGGTCTGTGAGCCCATCCTGCATGGCCTTGAGCACAGCCTTAATCGGGTGGTTCACGAGGCGATTGAGGTCCAATGGGAACCGCGTGAGGACAGTTGGATCAAGGAGCGCGCACCCCATGTAGGCCCACTCGGAGTCGATCTGGCTCACAGAACCCTCAGGCGTTCAACGCCTTCGCGGTGGGTGTGGGCGGCGACGTAGCGGGAGAGGTTGCGGTTGAGGAGCCAGAGTTCGTGCTTGTGCTCCACAACGTAGCGCTCCGTGCAACCAAAGAACCTCTCCACCGCGCCACGGAACGACTCCTCTGATCCGCACTTCTCCAGGATCTCGTTGGCCTCACGCATGAAGCGGGGGCCACGCGCCGGGCAGGGGACGCGGTAGCGGGCGGTCCACGCAGACCTATATACCTCTAGCGCGGGGTTCGACGCCATCACTGAGTGCCGTGCCTTCACGCGGGGCGCTGGGGTGTCCTCGGTTCCGTCCATGTCGTCTGATGGCTTTGCCCGCATATATACTCCTTCTGTATTATTACTATGCTCTATGGAAAGTGTGCTCGTTTTGGACCCACTAGTGTGCTCGTTTTGAGCACAGTAGGTTGAGACCTTCCCGCGCTGGCT
>JAHFOU010000403.1 GCA_023261525.1 Planctomycetota bacterium
GAACCGGCCCTGCGGGGGAGCCAGAAGGCCCTCCAGGCGCTCTGGAACGACGTGCGCTTCCTGCCCGAAGCCGCCCTCGCCGGGGAGGAGCCCTTCTGTGGCGGGTACCGCCAGCGTTTCCTGGAGGCTCTGGCGGACGATCTCAACCTCCCCAAGGCCGTGGCCGAGCTCCACGGCCTGGTCTCCCAGGCCCACCGGGACAGGGCCTACCGGATCTACACGACCCTCCTGGAGATGGACAAGGTGCTGGGCCTGGACCTGGGGAAGGTCCGCTCCCAGGGAAAGGACCTGCCGGAGGCGGTGCGGGCCCTGGTGCGCGAGCGCGAGGAGGCCCGGCGCGCCAAGGATTTCACGCGGTCGGACGCCCTGAGGGACGAGATCGCGAAGGCCGGCTACCTGCTGGAGGACACCCCCGAAGGGATGCGCTGGCGGAAGGCACCGTAGATGGCCCGCCGCCTTCTTGCGGAGCTGCTGGGAACCTTCGCCCTGGTCTTCGCCGGAACCGCCGCCATCGTCGTGAACGACGTGGCCGGGGGTGCCGTCACCCATGTCGGCATCTGCCTGACCTTCGGGCTCGTCGTCCTGGCCATGATCTATGCCCTGGGCGAGACCTCCGGGGCCCACATGAATCCTGCCGTGACGATCAGTTTTTGGGCCTCGAAGCGTTTCCCCCTCCGGGAGGTGCCGGGGTACATCCTGGCCCAGTGCGTCGGCGCCCTGCTGGCCAGCCTCTTCCTTCGCTTCCTGTTTCCCCAGCACCCTACCCTGGGGGCCACCCTGCCGGCCGGGGAGGCCATGCAATCCTTCTGGCTGGAGATCGCCCAGGGCGCCGTCCTGATGTTCGTGATCCTGGGCGTTTCCACCGGAGCCAAGGAAACGGGCGCCATGGCCGGAGTGGCGATCGGGGCGGTCGTGGCCCTGCAAGCCCTCTTCGCCGGTCCCATCTCGGGGGCCTCCATGAACCCCGCCCGCTCCTTGGGACCTGCCTTGGTCTCAGGTCATATGGAACACCTGAGCCTCTACCTGACGGCCCCGGTCCTGGGGATGTTGGGCGGTGCGGGGCTCTGGGCCCTGGTCCGGAAGTAGGCCTACTTTCCCTCGGAAGCCGAGGCCCCCGTGGTGCGCTTCAGGAGCAGGTCGATGGCCTTGGATTCCCGGATCGCGGCGCGGAGGTTGGGCATCCCGCCCTCCTTGTCCAGCTTCTGGCGGATGGCCTCGGGCCTCTCCCCATAGGAGGCCGCCATCTGGCGGATCCTGTCCTCCACGTCCGACTCCGTGACGAGGATCTTCTCCTTCTCCGAGACCTTGGCCAGGATGAGCATGGTCCTGAGGCGGCGCTCGGCGCCCTCCTTCGTCCCGGTCTTGAGCTTCTCCAGGTTCTCGCGGACCTGCTTCTCGGGGATCCCCCGCATAAGCAGGTCCATGGTGGTGCGCCTCAGGGCGTCCTCGGCGTGGGCGGCGAGGACGTCGGCGGGAAGCTCGAACTTCGTCTTCTCGATCAGCCAGGAGACCAGGTCCTCCTCCAGCTTGCGGTGGGCCTCCCCCTCCTTGTGGCGCTGGACGTGGGACTTCATCCCCTCGCGAAGCAGCGGCACGGAATCGAAGCCCATCTGCTTCGCGAAGGCCTCGTCGGCCTCGGGCAGCCGGGGGCGGCGGACCTCCTTCACCACGGCGCGGATGGTGGCCATCTTGCCCCTCAGCTCCGCGTGGGTGAAGTCCTCGGGCAGGGTGGCGACCACCTGGGCGGTCTCGGAGGCCTTGTAGCCCTCCAGGAACTTCTCCGTGGGCCCCGTGGGCAGTTCGCCCAGGTTCTCCCCATCCAGGACCACCCCGGCGCCGGCCTGCTCCCAGACCTTCTTGTCGCCGTCGAGGAGGGAAAGGTCGCAGACCGCCAGGTCGCCCTTGGCCAGGGCATAGCCGGCCGCGGCGGGATCCCACTGCATGTTCTGCTTGCACAGGTCCGCCAGGGCGGCGTCCAGGTCGGCCTCCGTCACCTTCACGGCCTTCTTGGACAGCGGGATGTTCTGGAGGGCGGGCAGGTCGAACTCGGGCCTGACTTCCACCGTGGCCTCGTAGGTGAGGCCCTTGGCGGGGTCGAAGTCCACCTTGTCCAGGGAGGGCTCGGAGAAGGGCTGGAGCTTCTGCTCCTTCACCGCCTCGTCCCAGCTGTGGGCGATGAGGTGGTCACGGGCCTCCTCGATGGCCCGGGGACCGAAGCGCTTCTCGACCAGGGCCCGGGGGGCCTTGCCGGGACGGAAGCCCGGCAACTGGACATGGGCCACCAGGCCGGCCATGTGCTCCTCGATCTCCGCCTTCACCTGGTCAAGGCCGATCGAGATCGTGAGGTGCTTCTTGCAGGGCCCGACGTCCTTGACGTTGATTTTCATAGGGCGGGGAGGATACGGCCCCCCTCCGGCGGAGTCAAGGAGGGGGCCCCCTTGCGGCGATGGAAGGCATCCGGCATACTGGAGCTTCCTATGGCGACAGACCTGGACATCCAGGGGATTCTCG
>JAHFOU010000404.1 GCA_023261525.1 Planctomycetota bacterium
GGCCAGCGGCCTGATCGCCCTGGGACCTTCCCTCCTGCCCGCCGTCCTGGAGCACCTCCAAGGCCTGACGGCCCCCCGTCAGAAGTGGATGATCGACGTCCTTCGCCTGATCGGGGATCCGGCCGCCGTGGATCCCCTGATGGGCCTGACGCGAAGCCCCTCGGCCGAGGTCCGCGCGGCCTCGGCCCAGGCCCTGGCCTCCCTGAGGGACCCGCGGGCGGAGGAGGCCCTGATCCTCCTCCTGAAGGACCCCGAAGCCCTGGTCCGGCGCCAGGCCTGTGCCTCCCTCCAGGCCCTGGGCCGCCCGAAAGCCATCGCCCCCCTCATCGCCCTCCTGAGCGATCCCGTCCTTCCGGTGAGGGCCTCGGCCCGGGACGCCCTGGCCGGCCTCACCGGCGAGTCCCTCCCCGCCGATCCGGCCCCCTGGAAGGCCTGGCTGGAGCGCCATCCGCCCCAGGAGGAAACGGGAGGCCGGACCGAGGACCCCGGGACCGCGCGGGGAGTCCCCGACTTCCAGCCTCCGAGCCTGCCCGAGCCCTCCGAACCCGAGGAAGCCGGGGAGGAGGAACCGTGACGACGCGGCGGGGCTTCACCCTGGTCGAGGTCATGGTGGCCCTGGGGGTCATGGCCGTCCTTTCCATGGCGGCCAGCGGACTGCTCTTCAGCACCTCTGCCCTCTCCAACAACGATGCCGAACTCAAGGCCGCCTCGGCCGACCTCCAGGCCGTCATGGAGGCCATCAATGGGACCCCCTTCGACAACATCGTCGTGACCTATCCCAACGGCCAGGCCGTGGCGGCCTACAACAACCTGCACCTGAACAACGAGTCCCTGACCGTCTCCTACCTCAACCCCGCCGCCACCAACCCCCTGCAGATCAACCTGAGGGTCTCGTGGAAGGGCCAGGGCGGAAGCGGGGGCCTGGCGAAATCCAAGACCCTCACCGGGCTGAGGGTCCGGTGAGGAGCCTTCCGCACCGAAACCGGGGCTTCACCCTGGTGGAGCTGACCGTCGTCCTGGTCCTCTCCTCCCTGCTGTTCGGCGCGGTCACGGCCATCTCCCGCTCGGGCGGGGACCTCGTCGAGGCCCAGTCCGGGAACCTGGACATGCAGGGCACGGCCGCCCGGGCCATGCGTGTCATCCTGAGCGACCTGCGCCAGACCGGGCGGGTCGACCTGGGCGGGGGCGCCGTCTACCCCTACCTCTACGCCGATGGCGCGGCTGCCGGCGTCTTCGCGGGCTACAGCCATGCCCCCTCCGTCCTCCATACCCCCGCGGCCTCCCAGGCCCACGGCCCCTCCCAGGAGATCCTGTTCAAGACCCTCAAGGACCTGGACGGGGACGGGAAGTTCACGAACGCCGCCACCGGGGCCATCGAGTGGAGCAACGAGGACTACGGCTACGCCATCGTCACCGGTGCGGACGGGGTGAACCGCCTCATGCGCCAGGTCAACGGGGCCGGCGGGACCGTCGTCGCCACGGACGTGGAACGCGTCCTCTTCGAGGAGCAGGACGACGACCCCGCCCTGGGGGCCAACCAGATCCGGGCGACCCTCTTCCTGGCCATCCCCGATCCCGATCCCCAGCATCCCGGGAATTTCCTGACCGAGCGCTTCATCTTCGTGGTCAACATGAGGAACGTGGCGGGACAAGGAGACATCGAATGAACACCAGACCGCGCCGCGGGATGCTGCTGATCGCCGTCCTCGTCATCCTCGGGGCCCTGATCGCCTTCGCGACGGCGATCTTCGCCTACACCGTCAGCCGCTCCAAGGCCGGGGAGGCGGAGATGGAAGGCGAACAGGCCCTGACCCTGGCCGATGGCGGCACCGAGGTCGCCGCCAAGGCCGTGCTCTCGGCCCTGGCGAACTACGGCTCCGTCCCGGCGTCCGGCACCTGCGCGGTCAACGGGGCCAGCATCTCCTACACCATCGCTTCGGTCGGAGCCCCCCGCTCCACGACCAGCTCCGGCGGGTTCTACACCCTGTTCCAGCAGTACCAGATCACCTCCACGGCCAAGGACGGCGAGGTCCCCCAGACCATCCGGACCATCATCGACGCCGGCCGGACCCCCATCTTCCAGTTCCTCTCCTTCTACAACGACGACCTGGAGATCCTCCCGGGCGCCAACATGACTCTGAACGGCCGCATCCACACCAACAAGGACCTCTATATCGGGACCAACAACACCCTCACCGTGAACTCCAAGTACCTGCGGTCGGTGGGCTCGATGTACCGTTTCCGCAAGGACGACGGGTCGGTCACCACGGGCACCGTGAAGGTCCAGGCCCAGACCTCCGGCGCCCTGGTGAACTGGAACAACGGGGTGGACAGCACCAGCGCCACCTGGGCGACCACGGCCACCGCGAACTGGCAGGGCACCATCCAGAGCCAGGAGCACGGGGTGACCTCCCTGGCCACCCCCACCGTCCCCTCCGTCCAGCAGGGCGGCTACCTCTACAACAACGCCGGACTGCTCATCCTGGACGGGGTGGCCTACG
>JAHFOU010000405.1 GCA_023261525.1 Planctomycetota bacterium
CCGGAGCTTGGCCTGCCGGCCTTGCCCACGGCGGGGACGGACATCCTTCTCGGTCGGCCTCTGGGAGGCTACCGTTCCCTCACCCAGGTCCAGGCCGCGCTGGGCACGGCCAAGGACCTCTCGCCCTGGCTGACCGTCTCCAGCTGGGTGGATGCCAAGGTCGTCCACCCGAACGCCTACACCGCCCAAGCCGCCCAGATCGCCGTGAGCGAGGTCAAGAAGACCCGCCTGCCGCTGGCGCTGGAAGAGGGCGGGCGCCCCCCGGTGAACCTGAACGCAGCCTCCCGGCCCGTCCTCGTGGCCCTGATCCAGGGCCTGCAGGCCGTCTCCTGGCAGAACGAATTCTGTCCCCAGACCTGTGTGATCCCCTCCGACATGGCCGCCGCGATCTCCGACAGCCTCCTTCAGAAGCGCATGTCGGATCCGTTCGACACCTGGGAGGAGTTCTCGGCCTTCTGCGATGGCCTGGTGCCTGACGTGATCAAGGGGTTCGAGATGAGGCCGCCCGACCCCTCCGGCGACGCGCCGGTCGGCCCCGCGGTGGTCGGGGGCAACCTGAACGCGGCCGACCTCCTGAAGGCCAATTTCGACCCCAACACCGACTTGAACAAGCAGTTGCCGGACCAGCTGGTCTTCCGCTGGGTGGACAAGTCGGACCTGACGGTCTGGTCCACCGAGGGGAGCCTGGGTCCGACGGGCACGTTCACGGTCGGCGCCGTGGGGCGGGTGCTGGACGGCAAGGGGAGGCTGGCGGCGGAACGCCGGCTGTCCCTCTTGGCGGAGGCCTTCCGGCTCCTGAGACAGACCACCCAGCAGGATTTCGTGGGCGGTCGGGCCCAGTTCCAGGACTACCTTTCCCTGGCTTCCTCGCCCTGGCGGACCACCGGGGCCTCGGGCCCCTCCTGGAAGACCTGGCCCAAGGCCGTGGGCCTGGCGGCGATGACCTACCCCTGTCCGCCCGCCGCGGTGCAGGCGGGACGTGCCTCGGCGCTGGATGGGGCCGTCGCCCTGGCCACCGATGAGATGGACCCGGCGCCTCCCTTGGGAGGGAGCCTGACCTTCCTCCATCATTTCGACGACTCCTGGGACGCGGACGCCAGCAGGGGGGCCGTGCCTTCCCTGCAGTCCAGTCCGGGGAACGGGGACGACCAGCTTCAGCCCGACCCGGCTGCGGACATCTGGCCCTCCTCGCCCGGGGTCGAGCCGAACACCCTGCTTCCCGACGGGATGCACACCCAGCCGATGCGGAGCCCCAGCTACAGGGCCCAGCCCAACTTCCCCGTCACCCCGCCGCCCGCGCCGGGACAGGGCCCCACCGACCACGGCGCGCTCGGCTTCTGGGTCAAGCCCGGCAAGCGGGGCACCGACGGGAAGTTCGAGCACCTCTTCTCCTGCGTCAGGACCACGGCTGGATTCGATACCCAGGTCCTGCTGGTCGGGAGACTGGCCAACAAGGGGCTGGGCGCGGGGCAGGACGTGTGGGGCGCCTGCATGGAGAGCGCGGCCCTCAACGACGACAACGGCTTCGAGAGCCAGACCCGCTCGATCCAGAATGGCCGCCTTCCCGGCCTGCGATGGCTCTTCATGACCGTCAACTGGGATACGGACGAAGGGATCGGCGCCGAGCAGGACACGGGCTGCACCCTGCATTCCGTCCTGGAGGATCTGGGATTCGTGGCCGTCAAGGGCAGCGATTACGTGGAGCCCTTCCACCCGGCCACCAGCCAGGACCTTCTGGACCTCTCGGTGCTCTTCGCGCTGGGAGGGAACACCCCCGCCGGGGACTCGTCCCAGTTCGCCAGCGCCGTGCTGGACGAGTTCGCGATCTGCGACTTCGGGGATGCGGCAGCCCTCGCGAAGCCGGCCTGCGATGCCTGGGCCCTGACGCGGTACCGGGACGGCCGCTACTACAAGGGCGAGGATGCCCTCTTCAGCTCCGCGCCGCTCGTTCCCTGTCCAGGGGCCAGGGCCCGCCTCCTCTCCGCCCGCTGGACGGCCTATCTCCCCGCGGAGGGCCGCATGGAGGTCCAGAACGCTGCCGTGCCGCTGGCCCTGCCGCGGATCCTGGACCCCCGTCTCTCGGCCGCCTCGGTCTCCCTCAGCCTGAAGCGGGCGGATGGGTCGCTGAGGCCCCTGATCCAGGGCGGTCCGATCAGGGAGGGCCTGGCGGGCTTCCAGTACCAGGCGGCCTTCCGGACCGGGATCCCGGCAGGAGACCTGCCGAACACCCCGGTCCTGGAGACCCCCTTCCTGGATGACGTCACGTTCTCCTGGCAGAGGGCCTCGGGCCCCCGGGTGCTGGGCTGGGGGGCGCCATGAGGTTCTCCTGTCGCGGCCTGGCCCTCCTGGTGGTGATCGGCGTCCTGGGCGTCCTGGCCACGCTGGGCGTGGCCTTCGTGACCCTGGCCCAGCTGGAGCGCAGGGCCTCCGCCCAGCGGGTGAACGCCACGCGAGCCCTGCTGCTGGCCCGTAGCGGCCTGGAAGACGCCCTGGCTCGCCT
>JAHFOU010000080.1:0-1764 GCA_023261525.1 Planctomycetota bacterium
GAAACCGTCGGAGCCTTCCCGCCGCGGGGAGCAAAGGCCCGCGTGCTGGCTCGTGCTGGTTTTTCAGGTGCCTTGTGAAGGATCCGGTGGTTTGGGAAGGGGCTACATGAGAACCGTGTTGTTCGTATGCCAGTTCAACTCGGCCAGGAGCCAGCTGGCCGAGGCGATCACCCGATCCATGGCCCCGGCCGGCGTGCGCGTCCTGAGCGCCGGTCTCAAGAAGACCATGGTCAACGCGGAGGTCCTCCTCGCCTTGCAGGAGATCGGCGCGGATACTTCGGCCCTGCACTCCAAGACGTTGACCGAGGTCGCCCAGGAGCCTATCGATGACGTCGTAGTCCTGGCAAAGGAGGCACTGGAACCGGCCCGTCTCGCCTTCCCGAACGCCCGTTGTGCCCTCTGGTATTTCCCGGATCCCATCGCAACGCAGGATCCCCAACGGGTTCCCGACGTAGTGCGAAGGACCCGGGACGAGATCAAGGCCCTCCTTTCCTCGTGGTTCCAGGAGCATTCCCCATGTCCATGAAGCCGGCCTCCCGAACCTCGAAGGCGATCCGCCTTGCGGTGCTCGTCTCTGCCGTGACCGGGCTCGCCGTGGGACTTATGGCCTGGCAGCAGGTCAAACTCGAATACCGTTCCAGCCTGGATGACTTGAGCCGTCGGTCGCGGGTCCTCGCCTCCCGCCTCAACCCGGCCACGGCGGAAGTCTTGAAGCTCTCCGATTCCGAAGCTGCACTCTCCCTGGCACCCAAGCTCGAAGGGGACCGTCGGCTGCTCGGGCTCGCGGTGTACCGGGACAATGGACAGCTCCTATCCGCCGGGAAGGCCCTCGAGGAGTACCGGAGCACCCTGACGGACCCCATCGCACACGCGCTCAAGGACCATGCCGAAGTCATCGAGATGGCCCGGTCGGGAGGCGTCTCCCTGCACATCCTTGCCATGCCCATCCGCGACGAGAAGGGCGCGGTGGCCGGGGCCCTGGTCGTCCTGCATGACGCGTCCTACCTGGACGATCGCATGACGGAAGGGATGGTCCGGGCCGCCTTCTGGATCCTGGTGATCACGCTGTTCCTGGTCACGTCGATCGCGGGCCTGACCTGGATGGTGTATGAACGCCCGTTGCGGAAGCTGGCGGCCTGGATGCGCCGTCTGCGCGTGGAGAATGCCGCGGACGAGCCCCCACCGGCCCTGCCGGACTCGTCTCTTGCCACGGAGACGGACCGGCTTGCGGCATCGCTTCGTGCGGCACGTTCCAGCAGCTGGGCAGCCTCCAGCGAGACCGTCCTCGCCGATAAAGCCTGGACCCGGGAGCGCCTGCGGGCCCACGCGGTCGAATGCCTGCACGGGGACCAGCTCATCGTCGTGAGCAACCGTGAGCCCTACATGCACCAGTTCCAGGAACGGGTCCCTCAGGCCATCGTGCCTGCCAGCGGGGTCGTGACCGCCATGGACCCCGTGCTCCAGGCTTGCGGAGGGGTCTGGATCGCCCATGGAGCCGGCGACGCCGACCGGGAGACCGCCGACCCCCAAGGACGCCTCACCGTGCCTCCTGGGGATTCGCGCTACACGCTCCGACGGATGTGGCTCACCCGCGAGGAGGAGGCCGGATACTACTACGGCTTCTCGAACGAGGGGCTCTGGCCCCTCTGCCACTTGGTGCATGAGCGGCCCGTGTTCCGGGCCACGGACTGGGAAGCCTACAAGCTGGCTAACCGGAAGTTCGCAGACGCCGTATTGGAAGAGACCAAGGGAAGCCGGGCCATG
>JAHFOU010000080.1:1774-8778 GCA_023261525.1 Planctomycetota bacterium
CCCACCTGGCCCTGGTGCCCCAGATGCTCAAGGCGGCCCGGCCGGACCTCAAGGTCGGGATCTTCTGGCACATCCCTTGGCCCAACCCCGAGGCGTTCCGGACCTGTCCGTGGCGGGTCGAGATCCTCCAGGGCATGCTGGGAGCGGACCTCATCGGATTCCACCTCCAGCAGCACTGCAACAACTTCCTCGACACGGTGGATCGGATGCTGGAGGCCCGAATCGATTGGGATGACTTCTCGGTGGCGGCAAAGGAGCATGCGACTCTGGTGAGGCCCTTCCCCATCAGCATCCAGTCCTGGTCCGAGCGGAACTTGCCGGCTGGAGAGGCCCTTTCCAGGCAGATCGCGGACCTAAGGGACCTGCACGGGCTAAAGGACACCGCCATCGCCGTCAGCGTGGACCGTATCGATTACACGAAGGGGATTCCGGAACGCCTACGGGCGATCGAGCGGTTCTTCGAGAGGCACCCCGAGCATCGGGGTCGGGTCACCTTCGTCCAACTGGGCGCGCCCAGCCGAACACACATCCGAAGGTATCGCGATTTCCTTACGGAGATCGAGTCGCTGGCGGATGAGATCAACTGGAAGTTCCAAACCGACAGCTGGAAACCTATCCGTCTGCTGGTTTCCCATCACAACGCCTCCACGGTGCATGCGTTCATGCGGATGGCATCGATCTGTGTCGTGAGTTCCCTCCATGATGGGATGAACCTTGTGGCCAAAGAATACATCTCGGCCCGGGAGGATGGTGACGGGGTGCTCGTGCTGTCCGAGTTCGCGGGGGCCGCACGGGATCTCACGGACGCCCTGATCGTCAATCCCTACGACACCGAGGAATTCTCTGAGGCCCTGCGGCAAGCCGTGGAGATGCCGGCGCAACAACGGAAAGAGCATATGGAACGGATGAGGGCTGCGATCGCGGAACGCAACATCTACCGATGGGCGGCGGACCTGCTGACGACTCTGGCGCGCACAGGCAAGCCCCTCATGAGCAAGGCATCATGAATCCATGATCGATATCCTTAGATCACGCGCACTTCCTGATCTAACCGGCCGCCTAGTTCCGAATAGGCTCGGTTCCCTCCTGGAGAAGCCTGAGATAGGGGTCGTAGGCGAAACACCGGTTGCGCCGTTTTCCTGTGTACTCGCGCACCAGGGAGAGCTTCTCGAGGTTATGCATAGCCTTGGCCGCCGTGGGGAAAGCGACCTTGAGCTCCTTCTGGATCGTAGGGAGCGAGATGATGCAGTGCTTCTTTAGCAGGTCGTGGACCCTGGCTGCCGTCGCCGCGGCCTTGCCTAGCTCCTGGATCTTGCGGTGGTTCTGCTCGAAGAGCCGCATGATCTTGCGGGCCGTTTCACAAGCCTGTCCCGCGACCGCCTCCACCCCCTCCAGGTAGAAGCTCATCCAGCCTTCCCAATCCCCTTCCTCCCGGACTCGCTGCAGCGCAGCGTAGTATTCTTTCCGGTGCTCCTTGAAGTGCAAGCTGAGGTAGAGAAGGGGTTTTGAGAGTGCCCCTTCGCTGCACAAGACGAAGGTGATGAGCAGCCTTCCCAGGCGTCCGTTGCCGTCTAGAAAGGGATGGATGCTCTCGAATTGGGCGTGGGCCATCCCGGCTTTGAGGAGCGTCGGCATCTGAACCGGATCTCCATGGAGGAATTTCTCCAGGGCCCCCAGGGCGATCGGGACCTCGTGCGGCGGCGGGGGCACGTAGAGGGCATTGCCGGGCCGTGTGCCTCCCACCCAGTTCTGGGACCGCCGGAACTCCCCCGGCTGCTTGTCACCTCCCCGGGTCCCCTTCATCAGAACGCCGTGGATCTCCTTGATCAGGCGCAAGCTCAGCGGGACCTTGCGCATGGACGTCAGGCCGTGCTCCATGGCCTGGACGTAGTTGGAGACCTCATGAGCATCTCCTTCCGGGACGCCAGGCGCTCCCGGATCCTCGAACAGCAGGAGATCTGACAGGGAGGACTGAGTCCCTTCGATCTGGGAAGAGAGGACGGCCTCCTTGCGGACGTACATGTAGAGGAAGAGGTGGGGGTCGGGGAGGAGCTTCCCGACCTCGTCCAGGCGCCCCAGGGCCAGGGTGGCCCTCTCCTGGAGCGCCTGGAAGGCGCTGTCCTGGTTCAGGCCTGGGATCGGGGGTAGCGGGGCAGGAAGGAAGGCGGAGAAGGGCTCCGGCCCGCCCATCTGGCGCTCCCAGCGGCCGGCTCGGGTGGGGCTGGAGGGCATGGGGACATATTAATCGAAAAGACGTTAAAGATGAATAGCGAACAGGGCTAAGCAATCATCCTTACATAACGTTTCTGATTGCACCGGCTCGAAGCCCGCGACATGCAGGGACCTGCAGGGAGTCGCAACCTGAGACGCCATGGGCACGCCATGTCGGGAAGGGCGGATCTGCTAAGATGGCCACCGTGGCGAGGTTGTGGATTCCTCTATACGGACTGTAAATCTGTTGGCTCACGCCTTCGAAGGTTCGAATCCTTCCCTGCCCACCACGCGATCCCCAGAGTGACGTCCATGCCCAGCCTCCGCAACATCCTCGAGAAGGCCGTCTCCATGCGGGCCACGGACATCCATGTCTGCGCGGACGCGCCCCTTCTCTTCCGCATGGGCGGCTCCCTGGTCCCCATCACCAAGGAGCCGCTCTCCGCGGAGGAGGCCCGGGCCATCTCCCTGGAGGCCCTGTCCGACGACGACCGGCATGACCTGGAGACCCACCTCGACCACGACCTGGTCGTCGCCAACCCCCACGGGAGGTTCCGGATCAACGTAGGCTACTTCCAGGGCAAGGTCGGCGCCGTCATCCGCGTCCTGCCCAAGCACCCGAGGGTCCTGGCCGAGCTGAAGCTCCCCGAGGTCGTGCAGCAGCTGGCCCGCAAGCCCAAGGGCATCGTCCTGGTCACGGGGAGCACCAGCCAGGGGAAGACCACGACGCTCGCGGCGATGGTCGACGACGTCAACGCCAACCTCCAGCGCCACATCATCACCATCGAGGATCCGATCGAGTACGTGCACACGAACAAGCTGAGCATCGTGCGCCAGCGCGAGGCGGGGAAGGACACGCGCTCCTTCCAGGAGGGCCTGCGCGCGGCCCTGCGGCAGGACCCCAACGTGATCCTGATCGGGGAGATGCGGGACTACGAGACCATCAAGATCGCCCTCACCGCGGCGGAGACCGGGGTGCTGGTCCTGAGCACCCTCCACGTCATCTCCGTGGACAAGATCCTGGAGCGCCTGCTGAGCTACGCGCCGCCTTCGGACGAGGGCAACATGCGCTACCTCCTGGCCGACTCCCTGCTGGGCGTCATCCACCAGGAGCTCCTGCCGGCGGCCGGGGGGGGCAAGCGGATCGCCTGCGAGGTCCTGCTGGCCAACGACGCCGTGCGCAACATCCTGCGCAAGCGCGGAGCCTACCAGCTCAAGGACGTGGTGACCACGGGCCGCCAGCAGGGGATGGTCTCCATGAAGCAGTCCATCGAGGGCCTGCTCCAGGAGCGCGCCATCACCCCGGACGTCGCCCAGAGCGTGCTGGCCCAGTACTCCTAGCTGCCGGCGGCCTTCCCCGCGAGCGCGGTCGGCGCCGCCGGGAGGACCTTGGGGTGGCGGATGGCCTCCAGGGCGCCCCGCGTGCCTGCCAGGCTCAGCTTGCGGAACAGGCTCTCGAACTTGGCCTCGAGGGTGGCCCGGATGGCGGCCTTGGACGCCTCGGGGAGCTCCCAGACCTGGCGCCGGAACGGGCCCCAGGCCTTCTTGCGGGTCTTGTAGACGAACTGCTTGTCCGTCTGGCCCGGCTTGGCCTCGTCCTGGCAGTTCTCGCGGCACCAGGCGAACATCTTCTCGCGCAGGTCCTCGGGGAACTTGGGGTGGTCCAGCATCATGTTCTGGAACTCGGTGGCGAGGTGGATCTCCAGGGTCGTGGTCTTGGGGAACTGGTCGAAGAGGTTCTCGGGCAGGGTGGAGGCGCCGTGCTGGACCGCGCCGCCGATGCCGTACTTCGCCCGCGCGGCCTCGGAGATGGCCTGGAGGGTCTTGAAGTCGATGTCGACCTTGGCCACCGTGCCGTCCGGCAGCGGGATGCCGCCGTGGGAGGTGCCCGTCTGGACCGACATCTTGCTGATGCCGGCCAGGCCCGCCGGCAGGCTGGCCCGGTAGCCGTCCATGAAGGCGCAGAGCTCCTCGACGGTGGAGTTCTGATACCCCACCTCGCCGATCTCGCCGCCCACGGACACCGTCACGCCCTTGGGCTCGAGGCCGCGGATGTGCCGGGTGAACGTCGCGCAGTTCGCGTAGTTGGCCTTCTGCTGCTCGGAGACGGTCGGATACTTCAGGTCCACCAGGGTCGAGGTGTCGATGTCGATGTTGTAGAAGCCGGCCGGGACGGCCTCGTCAATGAGCTTGGTGATCTCGGCGCTTTCCTTGGCGGGGTCGGCCGCGAACTTCTTGGCGTTGGTCTGGAAGTGGTCGCCCTGGACGAAGACGGGGCCGGTCCAGCCCTCCTTGCAGGCGGCGGCGAAGATCACGGAGGCGTACTCGGCGGGGCGCTGGAGGGTGTAGCCGATCTCGGAGCGGGCGATCTCGAAGATCACCGGGCCGGCGTTGATCTTGATCGCGGTGCGGAAGATGGCGCGGGCCACGTCGTAGGTCATCCCTCGGATGTTGATGGCAGGGACCGTGAAGCCCGTGTGCTGTTCCTTCCCGCGGGCCATGTAGAGCTCGTGGATGGAGGCGGCGAAGGCGCCCTGGGCGTGGGCGGCCGCGCGGCAGAGCCAGCGCGAGGCGTCCCGGACGCCGCCGTCCGCGGCGAAGGCCGCATTCCAGGCCAGGCGGTCGATCAGGCCCTCCCGGAAGGCCGGCCAGTCCTTCACCTGGAGGCCCGAGGCCGTGACCTGGGCACAGGGCTTGAGGGCCGCGTTCAGCGCATCGGTCGTCGGGAACTCCATCGGGGGTCTCCTTGCCCTTGGGGTGATTTTCCTGCGCTGAATTCTACTCAAAGCCCCCTTCTCGGGCTATGGTAGGGGTATGAAGCATCTGCTTAGCCTCCCGGCCTTGGCCTCCTTCCTGGCCCTGCTTCCCGTCCGGGCCGACCGGGTGGACTTCGTCGAAGGGGGCTCGATCGAGGGCCGCGTCGAGGAGCCCGCCCCCGGGAGCGGCGTCGTCCGGGTCCGTCTCCAGGCCGGCTGGGTCGAGATCCGTCGGGACCGCGTCGCGAAGATCACGCCGGGCCAGACCCCCTGGGAAGCCTATGCCGCCAAGTCGGCCGCCCTGGCCCCCGCGGATGCCAAGGGCCATGTGGACCTTGCCCTCTGGTGCCGCCGGGCGGGCCTTACGGACGAGTCCCGCCAGGAATTCGAGAAGGCCCTCGCGGCCGATGCCGAGTGCACCGAGGCCCGCCAGGCCCTGGGCTGGCGCAAGGTGAACGGGGCCTGGACCCAGGAGCCGGAGAAGCCGGCGCCGGGGATGGAAGGGGAAGTGAAGGAAGCCGTCCAGGAAGTGACAGCAGGGAAAGAAGGGAAAGAAGAGAAGAAGGAGCCGGAAAAGACTGACCAGGCGAAGCCCGTGCCCCGAGGCGACCGCCGGCCCGTGGAAGGCCTCTTCGGCCCCCTGGGTCGGGAAGGCGAGGCCCCTGCCCCCCGTCCCCGCCGGGAAGCCCCGCCGGCCCCCCTGGACTACGGGGCCTGGTGGGCGCTCTATGGCCCGCCCCGCCCTGTCCGCGTGGGAACCGCCTGGCCCTGGCCGGTCTGTCCCGAGGTCCCCTGCCCGCCTGCCCCGTCCTGCGGGCTCGGCCTCTCCGGCCAGCTCTCCCTGGACGGAGGCCGCCTCCGCATCCGCCTGAACTAGCCCGGCTTCGCCCGCCTCCGCCTCCGCTCCCGCCAGAGGGCGGCGATCACCAGCCACTCCGCCGCCCGGGCCCTCCAGGAGGGGTGCCGGTAGGGCTCGTGGCTAACGCTTCCCAGGTCCAACGGAGGCAGGCTGGGCGCGGGGCCCTGGGTCTGGGGCGGGGCCGCCTCTGGTTTGAGGAGAGACTCGTAGATCCCCTCGAGCTTGCCGAGGTTCTTGATCTCATCGAACTCCGCCTGGGCCGTCCTCAGGCAGGCCTCCCGCATGGCCTGGCGATCGCCTGAGAGGGTCTTCAGGATGCCCCGGGCCAGGTCAGCCGGGTCGCCGCGCTTGACGATGGCCCCGTGCACCCCCTCGTGCATCCATTCGAACACCGCGGGCACGTCGGTGACGATGGCGGGCAGGCCGCAGGCGAAGGCCTCCATCAGGGAGCGCGAGGTGCCGTCCGAGAGGGCGGCGGTCACGTAGTAGTCCGCCTCCACGAGGTAGCCCTGGAGCTCCGCGTTGGGGATGTACCCGGCGAAACGCACGGCGCCGGCGATCCCCAGGTCCCGGACCTTGTCCTCCAGGATGCGGCGCTTGCTCCCGTCCCCCACGATGAGGAGGGCCGCATCCGGCCTGGCCTTCAGGACCGCGGGCATGGCGTCCAGAAGGTGGCGGGTCGCATACACGGGCTCCAGGTTCCTGGTGGCGATCATCACCGTGCGGCCCTCCCAGCCCAGCAGGCGGCGGATCCCGGCCGGCGGCGCTTGCGGCCGGAAACGGGTCAGGTCGATCCCCCAGGGGAAGCGCACGATGTCCTGGTGGGGGAAGCCGGACAGCTGGGAGATGCGCTGGGCGACCTCGACCGAGTCCGTGGTGAGGGCGTCGGCGCACTGCAGGGCGAGGCGGGCCTTCCAGCGGTGCTCCAGGGAGCGGTAGGGGTTGATGAGGACGTCCGACCCGAAGGGGGTGATGAGGAGGGGGTGGAATCCCGACAGGGCCGCCAGGACCCCTCCGTCCGAGAGCCAGCCGCACTGGAGGATGTCGGGTTTCCATTCGTCGATCAGGGTCTTCAGGCGGCGGGCCACGCCCAGCTCGGGGATGCCTCCCTCGGCCATGGCCTCGGGGAACCAGTGGGTCAGCTCCCGGTGCTGGATCCGCGTCAGGGCCCTCAGCTG
>JAHFOU010000081.1 GCA_023261525.1 Planctomycetota bacterium
AGCACCCCGGCCAGGTAGCGCTCCAGGCCCAGGAGGTTGAGGGCCAGGGGGGCGCCGTCGGCGCCGGCGCCCAGCAGGAGTTCCCCCGCGTAGGCGACCTTGTTCATCTCGAAGCGCCCATTCCCCGGAACGAGCCTCACCCTGCGGGCGGGGAAGCGCGTCGCCCCGACGCTCAGACCCTCCTTGTCGAGGGTGAAGGCGCCGTCCAGATCCCGGCCCCGCTCCAGGCTCCGGCCGGAGGCCTCGTCGACGGCGGTCCAGGGCCCTGACAGGCGGACGGAAAAGACGGGCCCGGGCAGGCTGACACGGACCGAGGGCTCCTTGCGACGAGCCTCCTCCACGCGAGGAGGGGGAGGAAGGCGACGGGGCTCGGGCGGAGAGACCTCCGCGACCTCAGGCGCCGGGCAGTACGGGAAGTCCGGTTCGCTCTCACGGCAGGCGGGAAGGAGAATCAGCCCCCCCAGCCCCATGAGCAGCGCGGCGGGGAATCTCATCGGATCAGGAGCGGAACGGGATGGCCGCGACCCCGGGAAGCTCCCGGCCCGAGAGGAACTCCAGGGAGGCCCCGCCCCCGGTGGAGACGTGGGTCATCTTGTCCGCCAGGCCGAACTGCTCCACGGCGGCGGCCGTGTCCCCCCCGCCCACCACCGTGGTCGCCTTGTAGAGGCCCGAGAGGATGAGGGAGACGGCCTTGGAGCCCCCGGCGAAGCGGGGCTGCTCGAACACGCCCAGCGGCCCGTTCCAGAGGACGGTCCGCGCCTGGGCCAGCTCGAGCGCGAAGCGCTTCACCGTGTCGGGTCCGATGTCCCCGCCGAAACGTCCCTCCGGGACGTCCCCCTTCACGAGGACCGCAGGCTTCCCGTCGTCGAACCCCTCGGCCGTCATGTGGTCCGTGGGCAGGAGGATGCGGACCTTGCGCTGTTCGGCCTCGGCCAGGATGCGCTTCGCCGTCTCCACATGGGCGGCCTCGAGCTTGGAGCCTCCGATGGCCTTCCCCTGGGCCTTGAGGAAGGTGTAGGCCATGCCACCTCCGATGAGGACGGCGTCGAGGCGGGGCAGGATCTTCTCCAGCACCGGCACCTTATCCGAGACCTTGGCGCCGCCCAAAATGGCCACGAAGGGCCGGGCCGGATCGTCCTGGACCTTGCCCAGCCAGCGGACCTCCTTCTCCAGGAGGAGCCCCATGGCCGAGGGCAGGCGGGAGGCGGGCCCGACGATGGACGCGTGGGCCCGGTGGCAGGCTCCGAAGGCGTCATCGACATAGCAGTCGCCCAGCTTGGACAGCGCCTCGGCGAAGGTGGGGTCATTGGCCTCCTCCTCCGCATGGAAGCGGAGGTTCTCCAGCAGGAGGACCTGGCCGGGCTTCAGGGCCTTGGCCATCGCCTCGGTCGCGGCTCCGATGCAGTCCGGAGCCAGGGCGACGTCCGTCTTCAGCAGTTCCCCCAGGCGCTTCGCCACCGGGGCGAGCGAATACTTCGGCGTCGGCTTTCCGTCCGGACGGCCCAGGTGGCTCATGGCCACCACCGAGGCCCCCCGATCCAGGCAGGCCTGGATCGTGGGCACCGTCTTGGCGACGCGGGCGTCGTCCGTGATGCGCCCACCTTCCAGCGGCACGTTGAAGTCGGCACGGAGGAGGACCCGCTTGCCCGCGAGGGCAAGGTCGTTCAGGATCCTCCGCTCCCGCATCGCTAGGCCGTGGCGGCCGCGAGCTTCGCCACTTTCGCGGCGAGGTCCGCCAACCGATTGGAATAGCCCCACTCGTTGTCGTACCAGGCCACCACCTTCACCATGTTCCCGTCCATGACCATGGTGCTCTGGCCGTCCACGATGGAGGAGGAGGGGTTCCCGATGATGTCGGAGGAGACCAGGGGGTCGTCGCTGTATTCCAGGATGCCCTTGAGGGGGCCCTCGGCGGCCTTCTTCAGGGCCGCGTTGACCTCGGCCACCGTGACCTTGGTCTTGAGGTCGGCCACGAAGTCGATCATGGACCCGTCCGGCACCGGCACGCGCATGGCGCAGCCGTTCAGCTTGCCGTTCAAGGCCGGGATCACCTTGCCCACGGCCGAGGCCGCCCCCGTCGTGGTCGGGATGATGTTCTGTCCCGCGGCGCGGGCACGGCGCAGGTCCTTGTGCGGCAGATCCAGGATCTGCTGGTCGTTGGTGTAGGCGTGCACCGTGGTCATGAGGCCGCGCTCGATGCCGAAGGCCTCGTGGAGGACCTTGGCCACCGGGGCCAGGCAGTTGGTGGTGCAGGAGGCGTTGGACAGCACCAGGTGGGTGGGCTTGAGCTCGGCGTCGTTGACGCCCAGGACGATCATGGCGTCCAGGTCGCCTTTCGGAGGAGCGGAGACGATGACGCGCCGGGCGCCCGCGGCGAGGTGCTTGGCCGCGCTCTCGCGGTCCACGAAGATCCCGGTGCACTCCAGGGCCACGTCGACATTCAACTTCTTCCAGGGGAGCTGGGCCGGGTCCTTGATGGCCGTGACCTCGATGCGCTTGCCATCGACGATCAGGGCCCCTTCCGCGGCCTCCACGGTGCCGGGGAAACGCCCGTGCACGGAGTCGTACTTGAGGAGGTGGGCGAGCGTCTTCGCATCGGTGAGATCGTTGATCCCCACCACCTCGAAACCGCCTTTGGCCCGCATGGCCCGGAAGGTGTTCCGCCCGATGCGCCCGAAGCCGTTGATCCCGATCCTGACTGCCATGATGTCTGCCTCCTCTCCCCGTTCGGGGGAGCACAGTATAGCGATGCGGCCCCGGGGGTTAAGCCCCCGCCTTGCGGGGAAGGCGCCAGGGGGGCTCCCGGCGGCCGCGGGGACGTTCCGCCCCGCCCCCCTTCTCCTCCCAGAACTCCCGGAGGTTCAGGAAGAGGAGGATGAAGGCCGACAGGAACCCGGCGCTCATCAGCAGTCCGATCTGCACGTAGGACTCCCGCATGGCCTGGGAAAGCCACCCGGGCTCCGGGGCCCGCTCGCTGGATACCCAGGCCTTGGGGTCCACATTCGAGCGCCTCACGACCATGGTGCCGGCCAGGGCATCCGCACGGCAGATGAACTCGTACTGGGAAAGGTGGATCCTCTGGAACAGGGTGATGCCCAGCAGGAGGAAGCTCAGCACGCTGTGCAGCCAGGCGAACCGGAAGCCGGTCAGGGGATCCGCCCGCAGGGAGATGCGCACCATGATCGCCACGCCCATCGCCAGGCCCGCCCAGGTCTGGGACTGGATGTACAGGGAGATCCAGTCCGGCAGGTCCTGCACCAGCCGGCCGGCGTCCAGGATGTGGCGCCAGGCCAGCATCCCGAACCCCAGGAAGGCCAGGCCCTCGAGGACCCACATCACCAGGGCCGCACGGATGACCGCGGCACTGACCCACAGCACCTTGGCGCGGGTCTCCAGGCTCACGGGGACTCCCCCAGCCAGAGGCGCAGGTAGATCCGGCGGCCGGAGGGCTCTTCCAGGTAGCACCCGGCATGGGGCGGGAAGGTCCGGGCCCTCAGGCGGTCCACCAGCTCGCGCACGGTCATGCGGGCCTCGGGATCCAGGCGGTCCAGGCCCGGCAGGTCCTTGGCCGTGTGGGAGGTCCCGCCCGCCTCCTGGGCCACGGCCCGGAAGCTGCCGGCCCGGACGGACGGCCAGGCCTCCCGGAAGAGGACCAGGGCCTCCGTCTCCAGGCGGTGGTAGAGGGTCTCCCCGGTATCCGTGGGCAGGACCTCCACCCGGCGCTGGGCCACCACGGCCCCCGTATCGAAGCCGGCATCCATCCGGTGCAAGGTCACCCCCGCCGGGGTGCCCTCGGCGATGGCCCAGACGTTGGGATAGAGCCCCCGGTTGTAGGGCAGGTAGCCGGGATGGAGGTTGAAGGCCCCCAGGCGGGCCGCGCCCAGCACCCCCGCGCCGATCCGGTAGCCGAAATGGACGGAAAGGACCGCGTCGGGGCGAAGGGCCGCCAGGGCGGACTCCACCTCGGGGGCGCGGACCCGCTCCCCCGGGAAGACCCGCTCCGCCGGCAGGGAGGCCAGCGCCAGGATCTCATCGCGGAACTTCCCCTTGGCGGCCGGATGCACCACCAGGCCCGCCAGGGTATCGCCCTGGTCGAGCAGGACCTTCAGGCAGTCCAGGCCGATCCGGTTGTTGGCCAGGTAGAGGACCTTCACGGATGGACCTGTTTCCGCCGGCGGACGGCCCGCTCGAACTGGACCTTGGTCAGCGGGACCACGTGGCAGATCGCGCTCCCGGGGCGGACCATGGGGACCGTGAAGGTGCTGACCACCAGCCCGTCGTAGGGGGCCTTGAGCCGGGCCACCTCGCGTCCGAAGGGGTTGGTCGTGACATACAGGAGTTCTCCCCTGCGGATCAGGTCCCCGGGGGCGACCTTGAGCTCCACCATCCCCCCCCGGGAGGCCCGGACCCAGTCGGCCTTCCGGACCACGACCTGGAAATCGGCGTGCCGGGCCGGCTCGTCCAGCATGCCCAGGGCTCCCAGGGCCCCCAGGCAGCCCCGGAAGCCGTGTTCGATCATGGCCTCCCGGTATTCCAGGGCGCCCCCGGCCTCCAGGAGCATGGCCGGGATCCCGTGCTCCGTCGCGCACCGCCTCAGGCTCCCCCGGCGGCCGGGATCGTCGTAGATCATCTCGCACCCGAACGCCGCGGCCATCCGCCTCAGGACGGGAACCCTGAGGTCCGCCCGGACGTGCGGAAGGTTGCACTGCCCCTGGGCCGCAGTGTGAAGGTCCAGCCCGAAATCGCAATGGCGGAGGATCTTGGACCAGACCGCGTGGGCCACCCGGGCCGACATGGGGCCCTCGGGGTTCCCAGGGAACTCCCGGTTCAGGTCCCGCCGGTCGGGCAGGTAGCGGGAGTGGACGTGGAATCCCAGCACATTGACCAGGGGAAGGCAGACCAGGGTGCCCTTGAGCTCCTTGCGGCGGGTCTTGGCCTCCGCGATGAGGCGACGTACCGCCCCCACCCCGTTGAGCTCGTCGCCGTGAACCGCGGCCGTGACGAAGCAGACAGGCCCCGGCCGGACACCCGTCACGACGGTGACGGGGATGCGGACCGGATGCGCGGAGTAGGATTCGCTGACCTGGACCAGGAAGGAGGCGGCCCGCCCGCGGGCCAGCTCCCTGCCGAAGATGCGAAAGCCGCCCGCCACTCGGGGCCGGGGACTAGGGATTCGCCGGGAGGGGCTCGACCGCCAGGAAGGCCTCCCGGCCCTCGGCGCGGTAGACGTCGAGCTGGGGCTTGCGCTCGTCCCCGGCGCGGCGGTAACGCAGGCGCAGGACCATCCGCTCCAGGTAGCGCTTGGGGGCCGTTTCCGTCAGGCGGGCATCATCCAGGGCGTAGAGGACCTTCCCCTCGGCCTCGCTCACCGTCTGGTGCAGGGAGGTGATCTTGCCGGCGGCCGTCATATCCTTGAACTCCAGCGGGGTGATGCGCCGGGCCAGGGGAAAGAAGGAATATTCCCCGGCGGCCGCCCGCTGGACGGTATAGACCGGCGTCCCGGACTTGATCAGGTCCTGATAGTCCTTCCCGATCCGCGACTGCTCCCCGGCGGCGGAGAGCCCCACCACGAAGACGTCGATCACGTCGGCCTCGGCGGAGATCTCCCCGAACACGGCGATGCCGTCCTTCTGTTCCCCTTCCCTCACGCGCCCCTGCATCCGGACCGCATCCAGGAGGGGCTGGCGGGGATCCACCCCCAGCCGGCCTTCCACGATGCGCTGGACGGCGGGATCCACCGCGTCGGCGTGAAGCTCGGACTTGCGGCGGGCGGGGGCGCCATGGGTGACATCCGTCTGCGCGAACAGGCGAAGGGCCAAGTCGCGGTCCGACCCGGTGCGGTTGGTCAGGCGGTAGACGCAGTACCAGACCGCCTTGTCCTGGGCCGCGCCGCGGGGCACGAGGACCCGGTCCATGGCGCGGATGTCGAGGTCCACCTGCCAGTCGCGGGGGCCGGCGGGAGCCGGGAGGGCGGCCAGCAGCAGGAGAACGGCAAGCAGGTGCTTCATCGGAGGACCCATCTTAGGGTCCCGCACGCAGGAGGGTCAAGTCCCTGATCACAAGGGATCACGCGGAACTCGAAGTGCGTTGGAGCCTGCTGGATACCTTACGCTCCCCTTTTCCGATTATCTGAAGATCCCATGACAGGCCGGCTGAGACGCCCGAGAGGATGGAGACACGCAACCTGTTGCATCCCAAGGGCCTGCGCACCTGGACCTCCAGCCGTATCCAGATTCCCTCTCCCTGGCCCAGGGGATGGCTTCGGGAGCCTTCAGGATGCCTCAAGCGGCGTAGAGGAAGTTCCGATGAGCGTGCTCGGCCCGCACGCGGGCCAACGCCCCCGGGGCCCCAAGGAGGGGAGCCAACCCGGGCACAAGGAGGTGCTCATGCCGCCGGACCGGTCTGGAGACAGGAAAGGATCGGCAAGGCGGGGGCGCGTTTTCTCGAAGGCGACGGGGTTTCAGGATCCGGCATCAAGCAAGGAGGCTTGGCGATGACGAACGACAACAATCCGTATGAGGGCCTGCCGCTGACCATCCAGCAGGTCTCGAGCATCACGGGGGTGCACAAGGCGACCCTGCGCTACTGGGAGCGGCTCTTCTGCCACTACGTGAATCCCCAGCGCACGGGCGGGAACCACCGGCTCTACTCCTCCGAGGACGTGCGCCGGGTCCTGGAGCTCAAGCGCCTGATGAAGGTGGACGGCTACACCGTCAGCGGCGTGCGCCGGAAGCTCAACCTCGCCGAGCTCTCGCCCGAATCCGAGCCCGCCCAGAACTGAGCGTCTAGGCCCCCGCCCTGGGCGGGGCCTGGAAGACGATCCCCAGCTCCCGGACCTGCTTCTCGGAGGCCTGGGCCGGGGAGCCCGTCATCAGGCAGGATGCCTTGTGGGTCTTGGGGAAGGCGATGACCTCCCGGATGTCGCTCTCCCCCAGCAGGAGGGCGCAGAGCCGGTCCAGCCCCAGCGCGATGCCCCCGTGCGGAGGCGCCCCGTGGGCCAGGGCGTCCAGCAGGAAGCCGAACTTCGACTGGGCCTCCTCCGGCGTCAGCCCCAGGATCCCGAAGACCTTGGCCTGGACGTCCGCGCGGTGGATGCGGATGGTGCCGCCCCCCAGCTCGGTGCCGTTCATCACCAGGTCGTACTGGAGGCCGCGGACCCGGGTCGGGTCGGTGTCCAGGAGGGCGAAGTCCTCGGGATGGACCTGGGTGAAGGGATGGTGGCCGGAGACCAGGCGTCCCTCGCTCTGCAGGAAGAGCGGGAAGTCCACCACCCAGTGGAGGTCCCATTCCTTCGAGGGCTTGAGGGCCAGGCGCTTGGCCAGCTCCAGGCGCAGCATGCCAAGGGTCTTCTCCACGACCTCCTTCTTGTCGGCGATGAAGCAGAGCAGGTCCCCGGGCTTGGCCCCGAGCTTGGCGACCAGCTGGGCGCGCAGGGGCTCCTGGATGAACTTCTCGATGCCCCCCTGCATCCCTTCCGGGGTGTACTTCATCCAGGCAAGACCCTTTGCCCCCGCTGCGGCACAGAGAGCGGTCAGCTCATCGATGTGTTTACGGGAGAAGGCCGCGGCGCCTCCCGGGGCCGCCAGGCCCCGGACGATCGGCGCTTCCGTGAAGACTTTAAAGGAAGTCGACTTGACCATCTCGGTCACATCCCTGATTTCCATTCCGTAGCGCCGGTCCGGCTTGTCGCTCCCGTACTTCAGCATCACCTCTTCATAGGGAACCTGCGGGAACGGCGTCGGCAGGTCCACGCCGAGAACCTCCTTCCAAGCCACCTTGAGCACGCCTTCGATCACCCGGAAGACGTCCTCCGGCGTCACGAAGGACATCTCCACGTCCACCTGGGTGAACTCGGGCTGGCGGTCGGCGCGCAGGTCCTCGTCGCGGAAGCAGCGGGCGATCTGGAAGTAGCGGTCCAGGCCGGCCACCATGCAGAGCTGCTTGAACACCTGGGGGGACTGCGGGAGGGCATAGAACATCCCCCGGTGCACCCGGCTGGGCACCAGGTACTCCCGGGCCCCCTCGGGGGTCGCCTTATAGAGGATGGGCGTCTCGATCTCGACGAAGCGCTCGGCGTCGAAGGCCTTGCGGAGGGCAAGGGTCAGGGCGTGGCGCTTGAGGAGGTTGTGCTGCATGCGGGGCCGGCGCAGGTCCAGGAAGCGGTGCTGGAGCCTGAGCTCATTGGCTACCTCTCCGTCCCCGATCTCGAACGGCATCGGCTTGCAGTCGTTGAGGGCCTCCAGGGAAGCGGCGTTCAGCTCGACGCCCCCGGTGGCCATCTTCGGGTTCACCTTGTCAGCGGGCCGGGCCTCCACCGTACCGGTCACGGCCACCACGCCCTCCAGGGGCAGGTGGCGGGCGGTCTCGTACAGGGCGGCGTTCTGCTCGGCGCGGAAGGTGGCCTGGGCCAGGCCGTAGCGGTCCCTCAGGTCCACGAAAAGGACCCCGCCGTGGTCGCGCTTGGTGGCGACCCAGCCGCAGAGGGTGGCCTTCCTGCCGGCATCGGCCGGCCTCAGGTCCCCGCAGGTGTGCGTCCTCATCATGGCCGGGGCATCATAGGGATCGGCGTGCGGGGCCTCAACGGTCGCTCCCGGGCGGCTCCTCGGAGGTTTCCTCATCCGTCGAAGGCTTCGGCGCCTTGGGCCGCCCCTCCCGCGGCCTCAGCAGGGA
>JAHFOU010000082.1 GCA_023261525.1 Planctomycetota bacterium
CCAGCGGGGGGAGCGGCAGGGCATTCGGGGCGATCACCTTCTTGTCCACGAAGGCGCTGAGGGTGAGGTAGGGCCTGAGTGCGTCCAGCCTGGTCCGGCTTCCCCCCAGGGCAATGTCCCTGACCTGCTCCCAGCTCTCCCAGCCCCGGGTCGTCCGGGGCCTCAGGTCGATCAGGTTGAGGCCGTCCACGGCGGAGACGGGGCCGTCGCCCGGGGTGCCGTCCTCCCGGTCGATGGCCTCGGCCAGGGTGCCCAGCATCCGCCTCAGCACCAGGTTGTAGTCCGTGGTGACTGTCACGGGGGAGGCGGGATCCCCGCCGTTGACATAGAAGCCGCCCTGGGGAGAGACCTTGAGACTGTAGGACAAGGAGCTTCCGGAAAAGCTTCCCGAGAGCCCCCGCTCCCGGCCGTCGACCAGGATGCGCCGGGGGGCGGGCAGGCCGTCGGCCCCCAGGCTGGCCGGATCCGCGAGGAAGAAGCTGGGTCTCAGGGCGCCGGCCGTGGGGCAGGCGTCGGTATCCAGCACGCCCGGGCGGTACGTCTCCACGGCGGGCTCGAAGCCGTTGAGGGTGCCGGAGGCGTCCCAGTCCTCGCCCCGGTAGGCGTTGCGGGAGAAGGAGGGGTCCTGGCCCGCCGAGATCCGGGCCAGGGCATCCTCCAAGCCGCTGCGGGCCAGGAGGGTCGCCTGGGTGGCGTGGAGGCGCTGCTGGGAGGCCTTGCGCTCCAGCTGGGCCATGGTGACGAAGGCCACGGCCAGGAGGACCAGGACGCCCAGCACGCCGACCACGACGAGGAGGGCCAGGCCGCGGCGCATGCTCATTCCCCCGCGCTCCAGGCCGAGATCCTCCGGCCTCCCGCGGGCTCGTAGAGCACCGTCACGTCGTCCAGCGCGAGAGGGTCCAGGACGGGGGCGTCGGCGGGGTTGGGCAGGTTGGGTTGGAAGACGGCATGGAGGCGGAAGGGGGCGTTCACCCTCCGGTCCACCCGGGACGACGTGGGGCTCCGGAACCGATCGGCGATGGGTTTCCCGGCGGCATCCGGAACGTAGGCATTGCCGGGCATCTCGGTGAATTCGAAAAGGATGGAGGCCCCCGGCAGGCCCACGGGAACGACCTGGCTCCAGGCCAGGGCCTTGATCCTGCAGGGGCCCAGGCGGATCAGGGGGCTGAAATACTCCGCTGCCGCATTCCCCGCCGCACCCAGGCCGCCGTAGGCGGACTCCTTGTAGTAGCGCCCTTCCTTGAAGCGTGCGGAGGCCAGGACCCCGGGGGCGTCCAGGACGTCCTGGGGCGCCGGGGCCGCATCGGAGGTCCCGGTGACGAGCTCCGCCCCCCCGAAATCGTAGAGGGCCAGCTCGTCCAGGGTGGCGTCGGCGCCGGAAGAGGTCGACGATTGCACGATGAAGCCGGATTCCCGGATGGCGCCCAAGGAGAGTCGGTGGGGGCCGATGGAACCGTCGGCCTGCAGGTCGTCCGCGGTGATGTCCGCGGCCGTGGCGGGCTCGTTGACGTACCCGCCGCTCAGGTACACATCGCGGGAACCCCGATCTCCCGCCGCGGTTCCCGCATCCACCAGCAACTCCCCCGTGTCGTCCGCACGGTTTTTCGGGCTGAGGAAGTCCCAGGAGAACGTGATGAGCTGCCACACGTGGGCAGTCAGCGGGCGTGCCTGGAAGCCGTGCTCCCTGGCCGTGTCACTCCCGCCGTGCCCGATCTCGAAAAACCCGGAGATGAAATACGGACCCGCTCCTCCGCCCGGATCCAGGTTCTGGAGCGTGTCCGTGAGGCGGAAGTACTGGTCGGGTCCTCCCGCGAGGCCGTCAATGTAGTTCGTCCGCTTGAGGAAGGTGTGCCCGCGGTAATTCCAGCCGATCCCGGCAGGCGGACGGTGGTTGGATTTGATCCAGAGGGAGACGACCCCATGGTAGGGGGAGGCGTTGCCCTTGTCGTAATAGGAGGGGGTCCTCTCCCGCTCGGCGTAGCACCCGTCCGGATAGAGGGTGTTGGGCTTGGCCGCATCCAGCAGGCCGTTGGCGAGCTCTGCCGTCGTCACCTGCTGGACGTCCGGCTGGGTGAGATTCCCCGCCGGGTTGGCGGGAGATGCGTCCGCCAGGTCCAGGTCGAATCCGGCCGTGTAACGGGCCAGGAGCTTCATGTCCTGGCCGGCGACGGCCACGGTATAGAAGTCGTCGGGAGGCGTCTCGAGGGTGGCCAGCTGGATGCTGCCGTCGTAGGCGGCGGGGAGGATCGACAGCGTCCCGCCACCGGGCTTCACGCAAGGCTCCGGGTACGTCTGGAGGCTGACCCCGGGCTCTCCCGAGCCCAACAAGGCATGCCCCCAGGTCCTCGCGGTCGCCAGCCCCGCACTGACGCTGAGGAAAGGGGTCTGGCCCGGCAGCCTGGGAGCGCCCTCGTCCCCGGCCGTGCCCGGGTCCCCCAGTTCCCCGCAGACGAACTCCTGCTGGGTGGTCAGCGTCAGGCGGGGGCAGGGCGCCACGGCCGCGGTCAGGATCCGGTTGGCCAGAAGACGGCCCCCCCGGTCCAACACCCTGCCGACGCTCTCCATCTCCTGAGCGCCGGTCCCGGGAAGGAGGCTGAATTCCGTGGAGTAGACGAGGAGGTCGCTCTTGTCCACGCTCCGCCAGAGGGAGGCGTTGGGGTTGAACTTGTTGAGGTCGCTGTTGGGGTTGAAGTTGGCCTTGAGGAGGTCCCGTTTGGCCTGGGCAAGGTCCGTCGTCCCGGTGAAGAGGATGGTGTCGCAGAAGGCGTTCCAGCGCTCCCAGGCGCCGAGATCCGAGGTGCTGGACAGGATCCTGGAGGCCGCGAGGCGGCAATCGTCGGAAGCCTGAGACCAGTCCAGGGGCAGCTCGGCCGCACGGACGGTGCCGATGAGGTCCCCCGAAGCGATGGACGTCCCGGTCGACTCGTCCATGTACTGGCCCTTCAGGCCGGCCAGGAGGGCGATCAGGGCCGGGCGCCGGGTCCGGGCCCAGGCGAGGTCCACCGGGGCCCTGCCCACGATGTTTCCGTTGATCCGTTCGAAGTCCGGCGCGCGGCCTGCGGCAGAGACCGGCCGGGACAGCTTGATGTCGGCCCAGCTGTGGTACGGCGCTCCTGCCACAGGGACCGGGAGGGCATTCGGGGCGATCACCTTCCGGTCCACCCAGGCCTTCAGGGCGAGGTAGGGCTTGAGGGTGTCCAGCTTGGCCTGGCTGGCGCCCAGGGCGAGGTCCCGGATCTGGTTCCAGTTCTTCCAGCCGGCACCTGGCCTCCGGTCGACCAGGTTGAAGCCGTCCACGGCGGAGACGGGGCCGTTGCCGGGAGTTCCGTCCTCGCGATCGATGGCCTCGGCCAGGGTGCCCAGCATCCGCCTCAGCACGGCGTTGTAGCCAAGGGCGGGATCCGCCGTGGGATCCCCTCCATTGACATAGAAGCCCCCTTGGGGAGAAACCCTGAGGCTGTAGGAGAAGGAACTCCCGGAGAGGCTTCCCGAGAGCCCCCGCTCCCGGCTGTCGACCAGGATGTGTCGGGGGGCAGGCAGGCCGTCGGCCCCCAGGTTCGCCGGATCCCCCTGGAAGAAGCTGGGCCTCAGCGCGCCCGCCGCGGGGCAGGCATCGGTGTCCAGAAGGCCCGGACGGCAGGTCTCCGCGGACGGCTCGAACCCGTTGAGGGTGCCGGAGGCGTCCCAGTCCTCGCCCAGGTAGCGTCCGGGATCCTGGCCGGCCTCCAGGCGGGCCAGGGCGTCCTCCAGGCCCGAGCGGGCCAGGAGCAGGGCCTTGGTGTCGTAGAGACGCTGCTGGGAGGCCTTGCGCTCCAGCCGGGCCATCGTGGCGAAGACCACGCCCAGCAGGGCCAGGACGCCCAGGACCCCCACCACGACCAGGAGGGCCAGGCCGCGGCGGGAGGTCACGGCGCGTCGCTTCCGCCGGCCAGGGAGCGCAGGGTCATCGACCCGCCGCGGATCCCGATCCAGACGCCTTCCCCGGCCTCCGGGGGCGGGGCGGCGGCGGTCCTCAGCAGGATCCGTCCGTCCAGGAAGACCTCCACGCCCCAGGGGGCGGTCCGCACGGAGAGCTGCTGCCAGCCTTCGGCCTTCCAGGCGGAGAGGGCGCCCAGCAGGGTCTCCTGCTCCCCCCCGGGGACGGGGTAGCGGAGCACGATGTAGCCGTTCACCTTCCCCAGTTCCGCCGAGAAGACCTCAGGCCCCGGGCCGGCGGGAAGTCGGATCAGCGCCGCGTCCCGCGCGGAGGCTTCCAGCACGGCTCCGTCTCCCGTGAGGCGTCCCCTCTTCCCGGCCAGGCTGGCGCTCTCGGCGGGCCCGTAGCGCCAGGAGGCCCTGCCTTGGATGCGCCGGGCCCTCCAGCCCTCGATGGAGGCCACGTCCGCCTCCGACAGCGGCAGGAGCGAGAGGGAGGCCCCGGGCCCCAGCCGCCCGCGCCGGCCGGCCGGGATCCGGCCTCCGGCCGTCTCGACCTCGCCGGACAGGACGCTGAGCAGGACGGTGGCGCCTTCCTCGGCCAGGGCCTTGGGGCACAGGAAGGCCGCGGCGGAGGCGGAGGAAGGGGGAGGGATCAGGCGGATCTCCAGGCGGCTGCCGGGGGTGATGCGTGCAGACAGGGGCGAGAGGAGCCTGGCTTCCGAGGAGGCCGGGGCCTCCAGCCAGCAGGCGCCGGCCAGCAGGGAGAGCCCCGGGGGGGCGCCGTCCGCGCCGGGAAGGACTTCGGCCAGCCCTCCCGGGGCGACCTCCAGCCTTCCCAGACCTTCCAGGTCGGCGCCGGCGCCGGGGCCCAGGCGCCCCAGGAAGGGAAGGGGAGCGGGCGCCGGTGCACGGGGGGCGGCGGGGGCGGGACCGGCCGTCCGGGAAGCGAGTCCCCAGGCGGCGGCCAGCAGGAGGACGGCCGCCGCCGCGGCCCGCCAACGGAAGGTGAAGGCACGGGGGGAGGGCAACGCAGGGGGAGGAGGGGCGGAAGCGGCCAGGGCCAGGCCCAGGATCCTGTCGACCTCCGTCATCCTGGCGGCCTCCTCCCGGCAGGGCAGGCAGGTTTCGAGATGGGCGGTCACGCCGGCGGGGCAGGCTTCCCCGCGTTCCAGCTCCGACAGGAGGGTTCTGGCCTCTTCGCAGTGCATGCCCTAGGGACGCCGCAGAAGGGCCCGGCGCAACAGGGGAATCCGATTCAGTCGTTCGGGGCCGGATGCGTCAGGCGGTCGGCCAGGCGTCGGCGCCCCCGGCCCAGGTGGACCCTGGCCGCGGCGGGGGAGCATCCCATGACGGCGGCAGCCTGGACCGAGGTCATGCCGTCGACGGCGATCAGCAGGACGGCCTCGCGCTCCGTCTCGGGCAGGGCTTCCAGGGCCGCCAGCGCGGCCGCATGCTGTTCGGCCTGCTCGATCCCGGTCCTGGGCCGGGGCGTTTCGGCCGGGGCGCTCCGTGCCAGCTCCTCGAGGGCGAGGCGCTCCCTCCTGCGGGTCCTCAGGCGGGTCCGGCAGAGGTTCAGGCAGAGGGTGGCCAGCCAGGCCCCGGGGTCGGACACCCGCTCGCCGCGGGAGAGGGCCCTCCAGGCGTCCGCGAAGGTGTCCTGCACCGCGTCGGCGGCCTGGACGGGGTCGCCCAGAAGCCCCGTGGCGATGCGCCCGAGGCGGGGGCCGTACCGGGCCAGGAGTTCTTCCAGCGACTCCGCCATGCGGGTACTCTCGCCCCCGGCGAGGCTCCAAGTCAATCCCCTTCGCCCCGCGGGACCGCTCGCCTTGACGCTCGGCGCCGGGGGGGCTAGGATCCCGCCCGTTCTCGCGCCCGTAGCTCAACTGGATAGAGCGTATGGCTACGGACCATAAGGTTGAAGGTTCGACTCCTTCCGGGCGCACCACTCCAAGCTGACGAACCGAGGTTCTCTGGCCCCCTATGGCGGGAAGGGGCATCGGGGCCTCCCCGACCGTCCTGTAACCCCAAACGTGTCTAGGCTTATCGGCGTGAGCGCTTGACGGCGGGGATCTACTCGGAAAAGCGGGCAGGACTCTCTCCCTCCGCAGAGAGTGCCCTTTGGAGCTTCAGTACTCTCGTACTCTCTATTTTTTCATTAAGGCCGAATTCCTATTTAACATCTCGGATCTCTTCCTGGTTGATCAGATCTAATTTAGGAAGGTTCTCAGGGGGGCAGCATTCCAGCTCCGTCGTCTTGCGTTTCTTCATCCGTCTTTCATGTCCAGAGCATAAATCTGGACCAGATTATGGGTAAAGGTCAAGAGAGCGGATCCATGAAGCCGGGGGGGGGGCAAATCCATTTTGAGGTCACATGCTTGATGGCTTGATTAGTTCCGGCCAAATGCCACTCGAAAGAGGATTTTCTTCTATGAAGGAGAGAAGACCTCTGTCGAAGAAATGCATATCGCCTCCGAAAACAGATTCGTATCTTCGCGCAACATCCCGTCCGTTTGAAACGACGATGACATTTGTCATCCTTCTTGTCAGAGCTTTCGCTTTTGCAAGCCACATTCGCACGTGCCGATCCTCCGGCGGCAATGAGTACCCGATGAAGATCAGGTTGTCGGCATCGAGGATGGCCTGTTCAGCGTTTTGCCATAGATGCTCAAAGACTTCGCGCTTATAGGGTTCCATGTTCAATCGGGCCATGAACATCTCAGCCGGCGTGGTGAACAATCTACGGATGTATTGTTGGCATCCGGGAATCCTGCATTGGTGCTGTGTAGATGGCTCGTGAAAGATGCCCGGTTCTGGGTCATTGATTAGGAATGCCTCCCGGCAACTAGGGCAATACCCCCAGTTGACCGACCCATGAATCTTGATGATCTTGGCTCTGCGCCCAGTTGCTGGGATGAGAGGTAATTCGGGAGCAATATTAGCCCCGTCGATCCGTCTTCGACTGTAGACTCGCTTCATCCGTCCCTCTAGAGAGTACAGCCAGTCGTAACCTATAGGTCTATTGTCTTGATCCAAACCCCATCCGTTGATTTCCGTTTTTATGTTTCCGTCCAGAACTAGATCATAGTTCGTTGTGACGATAGTCATGGTGGCCCATTTCCGGGATAGCATGGTCGCAAGGCCCGTGGCAGCGAGCCGATCCAGGCCGATGTCGCCTCCGCGCATTACGTCCAGTGCAGTTCCGCAGATTTGGCTTTCGATGATTTCTCTGAGTTGGTTTCGGGTAGCTTGATCTGTTGGAATCCCTTGATCGAGAAGCATGAGAACATCCCACAGTTGAGCCTTTCGGCCTCCGAAATAGCGGCTCAAGTAAGCATCTAGGTGGCCATGGGACTCTCTGCGATTATCTTTTTGAGATAAGCGCCGCATAATCCTATCCAGCAAACTGGAATCAAGGGGGGAGGTGGTGTTCAAAGCATGTGATGCTCCTGCGCCTAGGAATACCACGACGTTCTCATCTCGAGGCAAGAGCCCACCCTTTCTGAGCCACTTACGTAATGGCATGAAACTAATGGTTGCTAATCAACCGTTGTATAGAGAGTTCACGAAGGATTCTGGACAGAAGGGGTGATCCAATAACGCAATTCTTGAGCCTGCTCTTGAAAATGGAATTCTTGGGTCACGGGCTTCCCATTGCTTGGGCGCGCAGTGATTATGAGATCATATCCACGGTCCTTCCCAGGAGGTTTGAGCGGGATGACTTTTCGCATGGTGTCCTGGAGGACGACTTGCAAGTGGCGGTCGATTAGGCGAAACAGGTCAACGGCCACCTCCCCCTGATCGAGAGAGAAGCTCCCATCACCTTCCCAAGTGCCATGAGAAGGGATGAATTTCGCACCTGGAAGCTTCGGATGCAGGACTCGCGGCAAATCACCGATATCCGGGCTTGTTGATGTGAGTTCGACGGAGATTTTGTGAATACTGGGAGGTCCTTTGATAACCAATCTCCATATTGGTTGATATCTTCCGTCATCATCGTTGGGCCGCCAGCATTCCTTGTGATGAGGCTCGTAGAGGATATTCAGTGTCAATGCCTGTGTGGGCGGCTTCGCTATCGCAGCTGAAGAAGGAGCCGTATCACTTGGGGCGTGGACACAGGTTTTGTTTTTGCCGGTTTCTTTTGCCTTCCGCATCCAGATACTGCCTATTAAAAGTGTCTCTGATGGTTCTGGTAGTAATCTCTCGGCTGTCTTTTCCCCTTTGATGGCCATATCAAGGGATCCCTTAAGGAATGGGATTCATCAATGACTCAAAGTATACCCTGGTTCATTATCCCAACTGTACTGAGACGTCATGAACCCGCCATGCATGAGAGCCCGGACGTCACAGAGTTCTGGCCATAGAGCACTTGCGAGTTCAGCAGCAGGGCTTGCGTATCTGTCCCCTTTCGATGCCCCCGCCAGCATAATCCCTTCGTCTTCGTAGATAGGCGAGGTGGAGGGTGCGGCCATGCCAGGACTGCATTGTATTCCCCCCTGGAAGAGGGAGCGATCTCCTAGGAAACGGATCCCGGCCATCGTCGCCTACCTTGTTGCCCGCCACGCCGGCGAATGGGCGATCGGGTGCCGCGGTACCATGAATTATCTATACGCAGAGGAAGTCGGCTATTGGGTTCTCCTGAGGACCCCGGCCTTGGAGCGGAAGTGGCTAGTCTCAGCGCTGGTGCTTACACAGACCCCGAAGGGGGAGGGAGGATGGGCGGGCCTTCAAGACACCTGCGCTTC
>JAHFOU010000083.1 GCA_023261525.1 Planctomycetota bacterium
AAAGTCTCGAAGACCCCCAGGCTCAACATGGAGAAACCGTAGACGAAGAGGACGGCGTCCCTCGGCCAGCCCCCGATGGCCGCCACCCCCGCCCCCCCGAAGATCCCGGCCAGGAAGGCCAGGCCCGCCGCCGTGCCCAGGAGCTCGGCCAGGAACTCCGCCAGGAAATCGCCCCGGTAGGCGAGGCGGGTCTTGAGGTACTGCCTCAGGTACAGCCAGGCGACGCGCACCTATCCCCCCTGCACCGTCAGGCGCTTCACCGCCCGCGACCAGCCCCAGGCGCAAAGCCCCCAGAGCGCGCCGGCCCAGAGGGCCTGGACCGCCAGGGTCCTCCCCGGCGAGGCGTCCCGGCCCAGCCAGATCAGGACGGGCGCCTGGCTGATGGACGCGAAAGGCAGAGCCTCCAGCACCCGCCGCACGCCCTCGGGGAAGAAGCTCAGGGGCACCAGGAGCCCCGAGAGGATCTGGAGGGCCACGTGCTTGGCATAGATCAGGCCCTCGATCTGCTTGAGGGGGAAGGCCGCCAGGGACAGGAGGAAGTTGATCCCCGACATCACCAGGAAGGAGAGCAGGACGCTGAGCGCGCAGGCCGCCATCGCGGGCATCCCGGCCGGCCCCTGGATCCGGAACAGGACGGCCACCACCCCGGCGATGGGCGCCGTGAAGAAGAGCAGGCGGAAGGCGCTCTCCCCCAGGGCCGAGACGAGCTTGGCGAGCGGGTAGTTGAGGGGCTTGAGGAGCTGGGCGCCGATGCGGCCCTCGCGGACCTCGGCGGCCACCTCCCGGTCGATGTTGTTGAAGTAGAAGGAGCGGAAGATCCAGCCCAGGGCCAGGAAGGAGGTCATCTCGACCACGTCAAAGCCGCCCAGGGTCACCGCACCGCCGTAGATGCCGCGCCAGAGGAAGACGTAGGCGCTGACGTAGACGAGGTAGGTCAGGATGCCCGTGACGTAGCGGAGCCGGTACTGGAGGATCTGGAGGAAGGCCAGGCGGGCGCAGGCGAGGTAGGGCCTCATGCGGACGCCACGCCGACGCCCTCGGCATAGATCCGCCGGACGACCTCCTCGACGGGGGTCGCCGCCAGGGCCAGGTCGGCCACGGGCAGGCCGGCGAGCAGGGCCCGGATCAGGTCCACTGGCTGGGCCTGGCGGCGGTCGACGGCGGCCTCCCAGGAGGAGGCCCCGCCCTTGTCCTCCCAGGCCACCCCGGCGCCGGGGAAGGCGGCCTGGAGCTCCGCGCGCGAGACAGGTCGGGAGAAGTCCATCCTCAGGCGGGCCTGGACGTCGTGGCGGCGCCTCAGCTCCTCCAGGGCCCCGTCATAGAGGAGACGGCCCTTGTCGATCAGCAGGACGCGGGAGCAGAGCTCCTCGATATCGGCCAGGTCGTGGGTGGTCAGCAGGACGGTGGCGCCCAGGTCCCGGTTGGCCTCCTTGAGGAAGCCCCGCATGGCGGCCTTGGCCACCACGTCCAGCCCGATGGTGGGCTCGTCCAGGAAGAGGATCTTGGGCTCGTGCAGGAGGGCGGCCGCAAGGTCGCAGCGCATGCGCTCCCCCAGGGAGAGCTTCCTGACGGGGACCTGGAGGTATTTCGAGATCCCCAGGCGGCGGTCCAGCTCCGCCATCCGGTTCCGGTAGCGGTCCGGGGGGACGCGGTAGATCTCGGCCAGCAGGCGCAGGGACTCCCCGACCGGCAGGTCCCACCACAGGGAGGAGCGCTGGCCGAAGACGGCGCCCAGGGAGGCCACATGGCGGGTGCGGTCCTTCCAGGGCACGAGGCCGTTCACCACGACCGTCCCGGACGAGGGGACCAGGATGCCGGTCAGGATCTTGAGGGTGGTGGACTTGCCGGCGCCGTTGGGGCCGATGAGGCCCACCATCTCCCCCTCCGCGACGCGGAAGGAGACGGCGTCCACCGCGCGGACCTCGGTCTGTTCGCGATGGAGGAGGTCGAGAAGGGCCCCCCGCATCCCTTCGCGCCGCTTGGCGACGCGGAAGGACTTGGAGAGCCCTTCAACCCGGATCATTGCGGATCATGTCCTCGATTGTCGGACTACTTCTTGGCCGGAGCGGTCTCGCCGGTGCAGCACTTGTCCCCGGCGGGCTTCTCGGTGCAACAGGCCTTCTTGCAGGAGCCCTGCTCGCAGGCGTCCTTCTTGTCGCTGAACGGGCAGTGGCACCCCGCCGCCAGGGCCGCCAGCACCACGGAGATTCCCAATAGCTTCTTCATCGCTTGCCTCCTTTGACATGTGGACCCTGTTGCTCCAACCCATCGATCTCCTCTTCGATCGCTTCCATCTCCTCCTCGGTGAGGCCGGTGTCCCGGGGGGCCCTGGCCTCACCGGCCGGCTCCTGCTGAAGCATCTCCTCGACGATGCGGTCGATCTCGTCCGGGCCGAAGGGCTCCGGGGCCGGCGGGTCATCCCCGATGCAGCCGGCCAGCAGGAGGGGCAGTAGGAAGGAGGCGAACCCTGGAGTCTTCATGAGCGGAAAGGGTAATCCCCCGGGCCCCCCCGGGTCCAGCCTCAAGCGGCCTTGCGCCGCCCCCCCGGGCCCCACTAGGCTCTCCCCCATGGATTCCCTGCCCCCGCCGCGGCTCGGCTTCAAGGGCCTGCTCTTCGCGGGCCTGGCGGCCGTCCTGCCGGCCCTCCTCGTCGCCCTCATCCTGGTCAAGGGCCGGGACCTGGTGCACAGCCTGGGGGGCCAGTACGTCGCTCCCCTGCTCTTCCCCCGGATGGCGCCGCCCCTGCCGCTGGGCCCCGAGATCCTGGCGGACCTCGCCGCCCTGGCCGTGCTGGTCGGCCTGGTCCTGGGCGCGGGCCTCCTGGTGCGCAACGTCTTCGGCCGTCACATGCTGGAGCTGACCGAGCATGCCCTCCTGCGCCTGCCCGTGATCCGCCACCTCTATCCCGCCCTTCGCCAGCTCACGGACTTCCTGGTCTCCCAGAAGCGCCCCGCGGAATTCCAGCGGGTGGTGGCCGTCCCCTATCCGCACCCGGGAGCCTACGCCATCGGCTTCGTGACCGGGGAGGGCCTTCCGGAGGTCGAGGCCGCGGCCGGCCGTCGCATGCTGACCGTCTTCATCCCCTCCTCCCCGGTCCCCTTCACGGGCTGGATCTGCCTGACGCCCCAGGAGACCGCCGTCCCCCTTTCCATGACGGTCGAGGAGGCCCTGCGCTACTGCGTCTCCGCGGGCGTCTCCAAGCCGGGCCGGGTCATCCCCGCACCGGGGGTCTGATAGAATCGGCTCCGATGGGCGATCCCCGCGAGGAGACCAACTACGACCCAGCCCTTCCCGGGCGGATCCGCCGGGAGAACGAGGCCGAAGAGCCGACCGCGCCGACCTCGGAACGGCCGCGGCGCCGCCTGCCGGCCACCGCCCTGCTCGCGGCCGTCGGCATCCTGATCCTGGGCGTCATCCAGATGCGCCTGACCTCCGTCCCGCCTGCGGGCCCCCTGGCCCTGGCCCGCCGCCACCTGGCCGAACGGAACTGGCCCCGGGTCTCCCTGGACCTGGACCCCCTCCGCGCCGCCGGCCCCCTGGGTGCGGAAGCCTCCCGCCTGGACGAGACCGCCCGCGGGATGAAGCGGATGGAGGAGGCCGAGCGCACGGGGGACTGGGTGACCGCCTACGACACGGCGCTGGACCTGAAGGTGCTGTGGAAGGAGGAGGGAGCCCTGTCCGTGGAGATCGCCCGACGCCTGGACCGCGCCCGGGCCGAGGTCCTGGCCGGCCAGAAGCTGGCCGAGGCCCGCCACCGCCTGGCCTCGGGGGATCCCCAGGAGGCCCTGGCGGCCCTCCGGGAGGTCCCCGAGGGCACGGCCTCGGCCGAGGCCGCCCGCGCCGAGGTGGAGCGCGCCCTGGCCGTCCGGCGCGAGCGGGCCTTCGCGGAGGCGGAGCGCGCGATCGGGGAAAGGCGCTGGCAGGAGGCCCGGGGGGCCCTGGATGCCGCGGAGGCCTCGGGGGATCCCCGGGCCCAGGACCTCGCCCGTCGCATCGCCGAGGGCCTTTCCCAGCAGGAGGCCCTCGGAAAGGCCCGTTCCCTCCTGGGCGCCCTGAGGGTGGAGGAGGCCCTGGCCGCGCTCCAGGAGGTGGATCCCCGGGGACCCTGCGCCGCGGAGCGCGCGGAGCTGGCCGCGGCCCTCGAACAGGCCCGGGAGGCGGCGGACCGCGTGGGCAGGGCCCGAACCCTCTTCGACCGGGGACGGGGCGAGGAGGCCCTGGCCGCCCTTCCGTCCGAGGCGGGAGGCCTCCCGGCGGAATTGAGACGGGGCATCGCCGAAGCCCTGAAGGCCCATCAGGCCGTGCTGGACGCCCTGGACCGCCGGGACGACCTGGGGGCCCTGGAAGGGGTCCGCGCCCTCTGCGCCATGCCCCTGGCCGAGGGGAACTGGTATCGCGCCGAGGCCGCCAAGGCCCGCGCGGCCCTGGAGCGCAAGGCGGCGGCCCAGGCCGAGGACTGGGTCGCCCAGGCCGTGGCCGCCTTCCGCGAGAAGCGTTATGAGGAATCCCAGGCCGGTTTCGCCAAGGCCGAGCGGGCCTGCCCCGGTCACGCGGTGGTCTCCTTCTACAAGGCCCAGTTCCTCCGCGAGGGCCAGGACCTCTACCGCAAGGGCTACATCCTGAGGGCCGTGGATCCGGCGGCAGCCCGGGAGAATTTCAGGCTGGCCCTGGTCTGCCTTCCTCCCGACGACCCCACGGCCGAGAAGGCCCGCAAGGCTCTCGGAGAATGAGTGTCCCTCCTCCGGCGGCCTTCCTGCTCGGCCCCACGGCCTCGGGGAAGTCCGAGGCCGGCCTCCTCCTGGCCGAGTCGCTGGGCGGCACCGAGATCCTCTCCCTGGACGCCATGGCGGTCTACCGGGGCATGGACGTGGCCACGGCCAAGCCTTCCCCCGCCGCCCGCCTCAGGGTCCCTCATCACGGGGTGGACCTGGCCGAACCCACGGAGGAGTTCCACCTGGGCGCCTTCCTCTCTGAAGCCCGCCGTGTCCTGGCCGATGCCTCCGCCCGCGGGAAGCGCATCCTGGCCCTGGGCGGGACCGGCTTCTACCTCCATCGCCTGAGGGAAGGCCTCTTCGAGGGACCGGGCGCGGACTGGGCGATGCGGGCCGAGCTGGAGGCCCGGGCGGAGCGCGAGGGCCCCGAAGCCCTGCACGCCGAGCTGAATCGGCTGGATCCCTCCGCCGCAACGGGCATCAAGCCCCAGGACCTGAG
Source organism: Planctomycetota bacterium (assembly GCA_023261525.1). Taxonomy (GTDB): domain Bacteria; phylum Planctomycetota; class SBBH01; order JAHFOU01; family JAHFOU01; genus JAHFOU01. The sequence continues at coordinate 5,212 of JAHFOU010000083.1, forward strand.
GCGGACGATGCGGGCCCTGGAGGTCTGCCTGGGCTCCGGGAAACCGATGACCCAGTGGCGCCGGGAAGGCACCCGGGGCGGGATCTCCGGCGGGATCCTGCTGGGCATCCGCAGGACGCCGGAGGACCTGAAGCGGCGCATCGACCTTCGCGTCGAGGCGATGTTCGCCGGGGGCATCGTGGAGGAGACGAAGCGCGTGGCCGCCGCCGGACTCTCCCACTCGGCCTCCCAGGCCCTGGGGACCAAGGAGGTCCTGGGGATGCTGGAGGGGCGCTACGGCGAGACGGAGACCAGGGACCTGGTCCGGCGCCGCACCTGGCAGTTCGCGCGCAGGCAGGGGACCTGGTTCCGCCGCTTCCCGGAGATCCGCTGGGTGGACGCGGCCGGGAACGAGACGGCCGAAAGCCTGGCGGAGCGCCTGCTGGCCCAGTTGAGGGACGCGGAGGCCAAGGCGGCATGAACCTTCTCGCGATCGATCTCGGCAACTCCGCGGCCAAGCTCGGCCTCTTCCGGGGGACGAAGCTGGTGCGGCGCTGGCGGATTGCCCACGGAGCTCCCCTGCCCCGCCTGCCGTTTTCTCCCGAGGTCGTCGGAATCTCCTCGGTGAATCCTCCGGCCCTGCGTCGCCTTCTACCGAAACTGAAACGCCTGGGGGTGCCTGTCCGGATCGCCGGACGGGGCTTGCGCATCCCCTTGGACATCCGGACCCGGGGCACGGGAACCGACCGTCTCCTGGCGGCCTATGCGGCCTTCTGCCGGGAGCGCGGCCCGGTCGCCGTGCTGGATGCGGGGACGGCCCTGACCCTTTCCCTGGTCGACGGCCGGGGCCGCTTCCTGGGCGGGGCGATCGCCCCGGGGCCCGCCCTCGCTCTCGAAGCCCTGGCTCGGGGCACGGCCCAACTGCCAAGGTTGGGTGGATCCGCATCCCCCCGGATCGGAAAGGCTACGGCGTCCGCGATGCGTTCGGGCGCCGCCCTGGCCGCACGGGGCTTCGCGCGGGAGGCCGCGGCGCTGGCGAGGAAGGCCCTGGGCCGGAAGGTCCCGGTCTATCTCACCGGGGGAGACGCGAGACTCCTGAAGGGAGCGGTCCCGGAGGCTCATCTGGCAGAATCTCTGGTCCTGGAAGGGATCGCGGAAACGCTACTGCCCGCACCCGCGACGAAATAGAGCGTCCGGCCTCTACCAGCTCCCCATCAACCCCATCGCCAGCCCCCCCGCCCCGCCCACGAAGGCCAGGACGGACGCGGCGCTCCACGCGGGCGCCTCCTCAAGCTCCACCCCCTCCGGCGCCGGCTGGAGGAACATGGCCAGGATGGGCTTCAGATAGTACGCCAGGGCCACCACGCTGTTGAGCACCGCAGCCACCACCAGGAAGCCCAGGCCCCTCTCCCAGGCGGCGCTGAAGAGCCCCACCTTGGCCACGAAGCCGGCCGTGGGCGGGAAGCCCGCCAGGCCCAGCAGGCAGAACGCCAGCATCAGGGACATCACCGGCCTCCGGCGCGCCAGTCCCCGCATCCTCGAGATCTCCAGCCCCCCCGTGACGGAGTCCTCCAGGGCAGAGGCCGCCGCGAAGGCACCCAGCGTCAGCAGGGCATAGGCGACGAGGTAGTAGAGCAGGGGCGAAAGGGAATCGCCCGACCGGATCCCCGCCAGCCCCACCAGGAGGTAGCCGGAGTGGGCGATGGCCGAGTAGGCCAGCAGGCGCTTGAGCGCGGTCTGGGCCAGGCCCGCCAGGTTGGCGAAGGTCATGGTGGCCAGGGCCGCGACGACCAGCAGGGTGGTCCCGGCCGGGCACCCCGGAAGGCTCAGCATCGCGAAACGGGCCAGCAGGGCGAAGGCCGCGGCCTTGACCGAGGCGGCCAGGAAGGCCGTGGCCGGCGAGGGCGCCCCCGCATAGACGTCCGGCACCCAGGCGTGGAAGGGGACCAGGCCCGCCTTGAAGGCCAGGGCGGAGAGCAGGAGGCCGGACGCCAGCAGGCCCAGCGGGCCGGTCAGCCCCGGGGCCCCGATCCGGGTGCTTCCGGTGGCCCCGTAGTGGCAGGCCGCGCCGTAGAGCAGGAGCCCCGTGGCCACGGCCCCCGGCAGGAAGTACTTCAGGGCCGCCTCGGCGGAAGAGGCGCGGGTGCGGTCGTATCCGGCCAGGGCATACAGGCAGACCGAGGCGGATTCCAGGGCCAGGACCGCGGTCAGCCACTCCCGCGCACAGCACATCAGGACCAGGCCGGTGGCGGCCAGGAGGACCAGGAGGCTGAAGTCCCCCGAGCCCAGCCCACGGCGCCGGGCATGGTCCGGCAGGAGGAGGACGGCGGCCAGGGCTCCGCCCAGGACCACGGCCGAGGCCACGGCGGACAGGGCGTCCCAAGCCAGGAGGCCGTCGAAGGCCGTCGCCCGGCGGGCCGAGAGGACGAGGGCCAGGAGCAGGGAGGCGCCCAGGGCCGAGCCGGCGAACCAGGGCACCGCGCGGTCCGCATCCCCCTTCAGCCAGCGCGAGGCCGACAGCAGGGCCAGGGCTCCGACCAGCAGGGGAAGCAGGGGCATCAGCACGGTCCAGTCGTTCCCGCCGCCGCCACTCATCGGAACAGGCCTCCGGCCAGGCAGGCCCCCAGCGGGGACATCAGGAAGGCGGGCGCCAGCCCCAGCCCCAAGGCCAGGAGCATCAGCGGCGCGAGCACCAGGATCTCGCGGACGCGGAGATCGGGGAAATGGTCCTGGGGACAGCGGACCTTGCCGAAGGCCATGCGCTGGTAGGCCCTCAGCAGGTAGGCCGCGCCCAGGACGACGCCCAGGGCCGCACCGAGCGCCCAGGACGGCCGGGCCTTCCAGGCCGCCGCGACGACGGGAAGCTCTCCCGCGAAGCCGCAGAGCCCCGGGACCCCGGCCGAAGCGAAGGCGATGAAGCCGAAGGCCGCCGCAAAACGCGGGGCCTTGGTGGCCAGGCCGGAGAAGTCGGCCAGGCGGCGGCTGTGGGAGCGCTCGTAGAGCATGCCGACCAGGAAGAACAGGGCGCCCGTCGTGACGGCGTGGCTGAGCATGAGGAAGGCGGCCCCCGTCGCCCCCGCCAGGCGCAGGGTGCAGATGCCCAGCATGCAGTAGCCGAGGTGGCTGACACTGGAGTAGGCCACGAGCTTCTTCAAGTCGTCCTGGGCCAGGGCCATGAGGGCCCCGTAGAGGATGCCGACCACGGCCAGCCCCCCCAGCCAGGGCGCGGCGGCCGTCGCCGCCTGGGGGAAGAGCGGGAAGGCGATGCGGAGGAAGCCGTAGACGCCCATCTTGAGCAGGACGCCGGCCAGGATGACGGAGCCGGCCGTGGGGGCCTCCACGTGGGCCTGGGGAAGCCAGGTGTGGAGCGGGAAGAGCGGGACCTTGATCGCGAAGGCGAGGGCGAAGGCCGCGAAGGCCCAGGCCTGGAGATGGGCCGGCAACGGTGCCGCG
>JAHFOU010000084.1 GCA_023261525.1 Planctomycetota bacterium
GTCGCGGACGGGACGGACAATTTCCCGACCCGCTACCTGGTCAACGACGCCTGCGTCCTCTTGGGCAAGGCCAACGTGTACGGCTCCATCTTCCGCTTCGAGGGCCAGGCCAGCGTCTTCAAGAGCCCGGACGGGCCCTGCTACCGCTGCCTGTACCCGGCGCCGCCGCCCCCCGGCCTGGTGCCTTCCTGCGCCGAGGGCGGGGTCCTGGGCGTCCTGCCCGGGGTGGTGGGGGCCATCCAGGCTACGGAGACGGTCAAGCTCATCCTGGGGAAGGGCGAGACCCTGGTCGGCCGCCTGCTGGCCTTCGACGCCCTGGCCATGCGGTTCCGGGAGCTCAAGCTCCGCAAGGATCCGGACTGCCCGCTCTGCGGCAGGAACCCCACGATCCGCCAGCTCATCGACTATCCGAAGTTCTGTGGCGTGGGAAGCTACCAGGAGGGTCCTGCCATGGGAGAGATCACCGTCACCGAGTTGAAGGCCCTGCTCGACCGGAAGGCCGACTTCGACCTGATCGACGTGCGCGAGCCCCACGAGGAGGCCATCGCCCGCATCCCGGGCGCGCGGCTCATCCCCCTGGGCACCCTGGAGGGCCGTCTCGGGGAGCTGGACCCGAAGCGCAAGATCGCCGTCCACTGCAAGAGCGGGGCCCGCTCCCGCAAGGCCTGCGAGCTCCTGCTGTCCAAGGGCTTCCAGGACGTCTCCAACGTGGCCGGGGGCATCCTCCAGTGGGCCCAGGCCATCGACCCCTCGGTGCCCAAGTACTGATGCGCATCGACCTGCACAGCCACACCACCTGCTCGGACGGGACCTTCACCCCGTCGGCCCTGGTCCAGGAGGCGGCGCGCCGGGAGGTCGGCGTCCTGGCCGTCACCGACCACGACACCGTGGCGGCCCTCGCCGAGGCCCAGGCCGAGGGGAAGCGCGTGGGGGTAAGGGTGATCTGGGGGGTGGAGCTGAGCGCCAGGGACTCCGCCGGCGAGGTCCATATCCTCTCCTATTTCCGCGCCGAGCCGCCGGAGGCCTTCCGCGCCCTGCTGGAGCGCCAGCGCCTCCAGCGCGTGGAGCGTGCCGGCGCCATGCTCCAGGCCCTGGAGAAGGTCGGGATCACCATCACCCTGGCGGAGCTGAGGGCCGCGGGGGCCTCGGACCATTCGATCGGCCGGCCCCACGTGGCCCGGGTCCTGCTCTCGAGAGGGTATGTCACCACCTTCTCCGAGGCCTTCCGGAAGTTCCTGGGGCCCGGCTGCCCGGGCTATGTGCCCCAGCAGGTCCCCGATCCGGCGGAGGCCGTGGCCTTGGTGCGCGGCGCCGGGGGGGTCGCGGGCCTGGCCCACCCGGGGCACCTGAAGGACCCGGCCACCCTGGACCGGGCGGCCGAGGCCGGCCTCCAGGCCCTGGAGGTCTACCATCCCGACCACAAGGGGGACCGGGTGGCCTTCTACGAGGCCCAGGCCCTGACGCGGGGGCTCATCTCCCTGGGCGGTTCGGACTTCCACGGGGCCGGCGGATCGAGGGCCGCCAAGCTCGGGGACCATCCGACCCCGCCCGGGTCCCTGGTCCGCCTCGAAGCGGCCTGGGGATAGACTTCCCCCGGAGAGGGGATTAGGATGCGCTTGATCGCATTCCTGGAGGAATCCCACATGAAGACCGCCCTGACCCTGCTTTCCCTTCTCCTGCTGGCGCCCGTCCTGGCCAATGATGCGGACGACGAAGCCAGGGACTTGAAGGCGAAGGAGGCCGCGGCGGCACAGGCCGCCGAGAAGGCCCAGCTGAAGGTGAAGCTGATGAAGCGGCGCATCGCGGTGGCCATGGGGCCCGCGGCGGATGCGCCGGCCCCTCCGGTTGACGCCCCCGCCCCGGCCGCGGATCCCGCCGGCGAGTATCCCTGCTTCGACCTGAAGGACGGGACCCGCATCGTCGGGACCCTGGCCCAGACCTCCTTCGAGGTGAAGACAGCCTATGGGATCCTGACGGTCCCGGCCCAGGACCTGGTCCGCATCCGTTTCGGGGCGGTCTCGGATCCCGAGCTGGCCGGGAGGATCCAGGCCCTGGTGAAGCAGCTCGGGGATGCCGACTTCGCCACCCGCGAGGCCGCCACCAAGGCCCTGGAGAAGCTGGGGAACCAGGCCCGCGTGGCCCTGGAGGCCGTCCGCAAGTCCACGGACGCCGAGATCCAGGAGCGCGCCGGCCGCCTGCTCGATGCCCTGGAGGCCAGCGAGGAGGAGCCCGCCCTGGAGGACGACGAGCTCCAGACCGTGCGCTTCACCATCCGCGGCGTCCTCCAGGTCGCCACCTTCCCCGTGGCCACCAAGTTCGGTCAGCTCGTCATCGAGAAGAAGTACCTGAGGTCCCTGGTGCTCCAGTCCTTCGAGCGGAGCATCCAGGTCCTGATCCCCGGGAACCGGGAGTCCCAGAACCCCCTGGACACGGGGATCCGCCTGAAGCGGGGGGCCTCCTTCGAGATCCGCGCCTCCGGCAACATCACCCTGAACAACTGGGGCCAGGCCAGCGGGCCCGAGGGCAATCCCCAGTGCGGGAACCAGATCCAGGGCCTTCCCGTGGGTTGCCTGGTCGGGCGCATCGGCCCCAGCGGGCGCCTGTTCAAGGTGGGGGAGCACTACAAGGGCGTGGCCGAGAAGGACGGGACCCTCTTCCTCTGCATCGGGACCCAGAACTGCGGCCAGAACAACACCGGGGAGTACAAGGCCCAGGTCGTCGCGCGGGATAATCCCTAGCCGGGAAGGTAGAGCAAACACTTGTTTGGTCTGAAGCTCCCCGCTAGAGTGGCGGGGTGCCCCTTCGCGCCGTCTCCAACCCTCCGCTCCGCTGGCAGTCCCGACACGGGGAGTGGTGGTGGGAGCCTCCGCCTCCCGCGGAGATCCGGGTCTTCGAGGACGCCAGCAAGGGCATCCTCTCCCGCAACGACTCCGAGGACCTGCCCTTCCGCTGGAGCCTGAACCCCTACCGGGGATGCCAGCACGCCTGCGCCTACTGCTACGCGAGGCCCTCCCATGAGTACTGGGGCTTCGGGGCGGGCACGGATTTCGAGACGAGGCTCATGGTCAAGCCCCGGGCGGCGGAGCTCCTGAGAGCCGAGCTCCTCAAGCCTTCCTGGAAGGGGGAGCTGGTGGTGGTCTCCGGCAACACGGACTGCTACCAGCCCCTGGAGGGGCGCTGGGGCCTGACGCGGGCCTGTCTGGAGGTCTTCCGCGAGTTCCGCAACCCCGTCGGCATCATCACGAAGTCCCCGCTCATCCTCCGTGACCTGGACGTCCTGAAGGACCTCCATCGGGACGCCCATCTTCACGTGGTGGTTTCCATCGCCTTCTCGGATGGGGAGATGGCCCGCGTCGTGGACGCCGGGGCGCCCTCGCCCGAGAGGCGCTTGAGGATCGTCCAGGCCCTTGCCGATGCCGGGATCTTCGTGACCGTCTCCCTGGCCCCGGTCATCCCCGGGCTGAACGACGCCCAGGCCCCGGAGATCCTGAAGCGGGCCCGGGACGCCGGGGCCCGGCACGCCTTCTATTCCCCCCTGCGCCTGACGGGCAACGGGGAGAAGGTCTTCCTGGAGAGGTTGCGCGCGGGCTTCCCCCTGGCCGCCGCCAAGGTGGAGGGTTTCCTCCGGGACCAGCACGCCGGCAGGGGGGATCGCGGGGGGCTGATCGCCCGGCAGTTCAAGCTCTGGCAACGGAAATTGGGACTGGACCGGGCGCATCCGTTCCCGCCGAAGTCCAGCTTCCGGCGCCCCGGACCTTGCCAGGCCACCTTCGCCTTTTCGGGATGAGAGGGGGTCAGGACTCCGGAAATCGTTCAACAGATGCTGAACGCCTGCCCCGAGGGGAACGCCGGGTCCAAGGCCTCGCCTTGGGAGGCGTTCCGCAGGGGAATGGCTTCTTCCCGCGGACGCGGCGCGGCCAGGACCTATGATTCGCGGGTCGGGATTTTCTCTTAGGCAGGAGGAACTGAAGCATGAACGATCGGAAGTCCTGGTCCAAGCGGTTGAGCCTGGTCTTGGTCGTGGCGCTGGCGTGGAGCGGGTACGCCCTGCTCTGGGATGCCGACGCTTCCGTCTCGGATTCGGGCAAGTGCCCGGAGGTTTCCGTGCAGCCGTATGCGATGATCGTGATCCCGTACATCCCTCTTCCCATGCCGTACCCCGGGCCCGATCATAATGGGTTGAGCGACACGCATTATTACAACAGCGATTTCCATTACTCGTTCACCACGACGCACTACGCATCGAGCGGAATGCACGGCAGCGATTCCGCCACCTATGGTTCTCCTAATTGATTGATCCGGGAGCCGTTTTCTTGGACGGAGGGATTGAAGGATGAACGACCGGAAGTCCTGGTCCAAACGGTTGAGCCTGGTCTTGGTCGTGGCGCTGGGGTGGAGCGGGCATGCCCTGCTCTGGGATGCCGACGCCTCCGTCACGGATTCGGGCAGGTGCCCGGAGACCTCCGTGCTTCCGTGTGCGATGTTCCCTACGATCCCACCAGTGGCCCTGCCGTGGCCCCTGCATGACGCGTGGAGCAATGTGCATTTCAATAACAGCGATACGCATTCGGAGCTCACCGACACGCACATGGCAAATACCGATTACCACTTCATCGACTCCAGCTCCCATAACGTGAGCAGTCGGTTCTGGTAATCCGGGCGATCGAAGTTCTTCGCCCTTCTTAAAACGCCGCCTCTGGCAGAGACGTCAACGTCATGTTGGCGCCCCGGACCTTGCCAGGCCGCCTTCGCCTTCTGATAATCCCCCCGCCCGATGTCCACCGACCTCCCCTACGCCAAGGACCGCGACATCCCCCTGGGGATCTCCGGCTTCCGGTACGCCGACCTCTACCGTCCGGAGCGCCTGGCCGAGCTCCTGGCCCGCTTCGACGCGGAGCTGACCGCCGCCGACGCTGAGCTGGCCAAGGCCTACCTGGCCCACCGCGCGGCCCCCGGGGCCCTGCCCAAGCCCCAGGCCTCGGACCTCCTCATCAAGGTCGGCCCCCACGTGGCCCGCTTCGTCGCCCGGCTCTTCGGGGCCCCCGCGAACTCCCCCGAGCGCGCCGCCGAGATCGAGGCCCTGTCCGTCCTGAAGAAGAAGCTCATCCAGGGGCGCGCCGAAAAGCGCTTCAAGGACCCGGATCTCGCGGGCCTGGACGCCGAGGCCCTGGACCGCGAGCGGAGGGCCCTGCTCGAGAAGGAGAGGATCCCCGCCGGGGACGAGGAGGTCCGCACCGCGAAGCTGGCCAAGCTCCTGTTGGAGCGGACGGACAGGGATGCTGCCGCCGGTCTGGACCGGCTCGAGGCCTGGGCCTTCGCCTTCCCGCGCGCCGCCTCGACCCGGAGGAGGGCCCTCGCCTGGGCCTCCTTCCGCAAGCCCAAGGCCCTTGACTTCGAGAACCTCGTCCAGCTGCATCGGCCGCGGCCCGACCTACCCAACCTGGTGGAGGGGCCCGAGGCCCACCGCCGCCGCCGGGACGGCTTCGTCCTCACCGACCCCCGCATGACGGCCCAGGAGGTCGCGGCCGAGGTCGACTACTGCATCCTCTGCCACACCCGGGAGAAGGACTCCTGCTCCCACGGGCTCTGGAACAAGGACGGCTCGGTGAAGAAGAACCCCCTGGGGATCGCCACCCCGGGCTGTCCCCTGGACGAGAAGATCAGCGAGTTCCACACGCTGGAGGGCCAGGGCGAGCCTCTGGCCGCCCTCGCCATGATCCTGATCGACAATCCCATGTGCCCCGGCACCGGGCACCGCATCTGCAACGACTGCATGAAGGCTTGCATCTACCAGAAGCAGGAGCCCGTCAACATCCCCCAGATCGAGACCTCGGTCCTGACGCGGGTGCTGAGGATGCCGTACGGCGTCGAGCTCTACGGCCTCCTCACCCGCTTCAACCCCCTGAACGTGAGGCGCCCAGTCGAGCTCCCGTACCGGGGCCGCAACGTCCTGGTGGTGGGCCTGGGCCCGGCCGGCTACACCCTGAGCCACTACCTTCTGAACGAGGGCTTCGGCGTGGCGGGTATCGACGGGCTCAAGATCGAGCCCCCGGCGCCTGCGCTGGCCGGCGCCGACGCCTGGCCCCCCAAGCCGATCAAGGACTACGCCGAGATCGAGCAGGCCCTCGACGAGCGCGCCATGGCCGGCTTCGGCGGCGTGGCCGAGTACGGCATCACCGTGCGCTGGGACAAGAACTTCCTCGGCCTCATCCACCTGACCCTGGCGCGCCGGCCGGCCTTCCGCATCTACGGGGGCACCCGCTTCGGCGGCACCGTGACCCTGGACGACGCCTGGGGCTGGGGCTTCGACCACGTGGCCATCGCGGCCGGGGCGGGCCGGCCTACCGTGATCGAGATGAAGAACAACCTCATCCGCGGCATCCGCAAGGCCTCGGACTTTCTCATGGGGCTCCAGCTCACCGGGGCCGCGAAGAAGACCGGCATGGCCAACCTCCAGCTGCGCCTGCCCGTGGTGGTGATCGGGGGGGGGCTGACGGCCATCGACACGGCCACCGAGGCCCTGGCCTACTATCCCATCCAGGTCGAGAAGACCCTGCACCGCTTCGAGGCCCTGGCCAAGGACCTCGGCGAAGCCGCGTTGTGGCAGCGCTTCGACGAGGAGGAGGCGGGGGTCCTCAAGGAATTCCTGGAGCACGGCCGCGCCATCCGCGCCGAGCGGGCCCGGGCCAAGGCCGCCGGCGAGCTTCCCGACCTGGCCGCTCTCTGCCGCTCCTGGGGCGGGGCCACCCTGGCCTACCGCAAGAAGCTCTCCGACGCCCCGGCCTACCGCCTCAACCACGAGGAGGTGGAGAAGGCCTTCGAGGAGGGCATCCGCTTCGCCGAGAACCTGACACCCACCGAGGCCGTGCCCGACAAGTATGGCGCGGTGGAAGCCCTCAAGTTCGGGGAGGTCACGCTGCCGGCCAGGACGGTGCTTGTCGCGGCCGGCACCAGCCCCAACACCATCTACGAGAAGGAGCATCCCGGGACCTTCGCCCTGGACGCCCGCAGGCAGTTCTTCCTGGCCCACAAGATCGAGGGAGGGAAGCCCGTCCCGGCAAAGGAGGACGGCTTCTTCACCTCCTACGCCAAGGACGGACGCTTCGTCTCCTACTACGGGGACAATCACCCTCAGTACGCCGGCAACGTGGTCAAGGCCATGGCCTCGGCCCGGGACGGCTACCCCCAGGTGGTCTCCCTGTTCGCGGGGGATGCGAAGGCCGGGGATCCGGCGAAGCTCAAGGCCCTCTTCGCCACGATGGACGACCTCCTCCAGCCCAGGGTCCACGCGGTGCACCGCCTGACGCCCACCATCGCCGAGGTCATCCTGAGGGCGCCGATGGCGGCGAGGCGCTTCGAGCCGGGGCAGTTCTTCCGCCTCCAGAACTTCGAGCGCCTGGCCCCTGAAGTCGACGGGCACAAGCTCGCGGTGGAGGGTCTGGCCCTCACCGGGGCCTGGGTGGACAAGGAGAAAGGCCTGCTCAGCCTCATCATGCTGGAGATGGGGGCCTCCTCGAAGCTCTGCGCCTACCTCAAGCCGGGCGAGCCCGTGGTCGTGATGGGCCCGACCGGGGCGCCGACCGAGATCCCCGAGGACCAGACGGTGCTCCTGTTGGGCGGGGGCCTGGGCAACGCCGTGCTCTTCTCCATCGCCAAGGCCATGCGGGAGCGGCGCAACAAGGTGCTCTACTTCGCGGCCTACAAGAGCGCCAAGGACGTCTTCAAGCGCGAGGAGGTCGAGGAGGCCACGGACCAGGTGATCTGGAGCGTGGACCAGGGAGACCTGATCCAGCCCCGACGGAGCCAGGACCGGGCCTTCCGCGGCAACGTGGTCCAGGCCATGGAGGCCTATGCCAAGGGGGAGCTGGGCACGGTGAAGTACCCCCTGAATACCGCCAGCCGCCTCATCGCCATCGGCTCGGACCGGATGATGGCGGCCGTCAGCAAGTCGAGGAAGACGGTGCTGGCGCCGTACCTCCACCCGGACCACGTGGGGGTCGCTTCCCTCAACTCGCCCATGCAGTGCATGATGAAGGAGGTCTGCGCCCAGTGCCTCCAGAAGCACGTGGACCCGGTGACGGGCAAGGAGACGGAGACGGTCTTCACCTGCTTCAACCAGGACCAGTGCATGGACCAGGTGGACTGGGCCAACCTGAACGCCCGCCTGCGCCAGAACACGGTGCAGGAGAAGATCGCCAACCTTTGGCTGGACCGCCTGCTCAAGATGCCGGGGGCGCCGAAGCCCACGGCCGTGCAGATCTGAAACTCAGGAGGAGACCCCATGAGCAAGATCCAGGAAGGAAAGCCCGCCCCCGCCTTCAGCCTGCCCGACCAGGACGGCAAGACCGTGTCCCTGAAGGACCTGACCGGCAAGCACGTCATCCTCTACTTCTATCCCAAGGACGACACCCCGGGTTGCACCAAGGAATCCTGCGGTTTCCGGGATTTCAACAAGGACATCCAGAAGCTCGGCGCCGTGATCCTGGGCGTCTCCGCGGACGACGCGGAAAGCCATAAAGCCTTTATTGCCAAGTACAAGCTGAACTTCCGTCTCCTGACGGATGCCGACCGCAAGGTCATGACGGCCTACGGGGCCTACGGCGAGAAGATGATGTACGGCAAGCAG
>JAHFOU010000085.1:0-3065 GCA_023261525.1 Planctomycetota bacterium
TAGGGTCGCTGAGTGGCATCCTTGCTCTCCTCCTGTGCGTGCCATGTGTGGTGCCTCATAGGTATCTGGATCGGGAGAATATTGTCAGAGTGAAATCATTACTGGATGAAGGCGAGGTCATGTTGCCTCTCTGCACAGTGTTCTTTGTGTTCTCTTGTGTGGCGATGCAGTGCTTCGGGCGGAACAAACCTATCGGCTGGCGCTCCTGGTGCCGTTCTTTGGCGCTTAGCGGGGCGGCTGGGATCCTGCTTTACGGCCTTGTGAATATTGTGGCGAACCTTGCCAAGATGCATCTGTTGCCCGCCGGCATAGCCGTGCCACTATGGTCGGTGCCATTTTTTGAGATGTTGGCTTGGGTTTGTTATTGGTCCTACATCGTAGATATGAGGGAGAGAAACCGCTCGAAATAACGCACCTCAGGATGGGTGCCCTCGAGTTCCAAAGAACCCCTTCAATGATATAATGCCTTCGCCGGTCAAGGAGGGAATGCGATGATTCTGGAGTATGTCGAGGCAGCCCTTCGTCACGGGAAGTACGAGATCCTGGAGGACGGTTCCTACTACGGAGAGGTCCCATCCCTGCGCGGGGTTCTGGCCACAGGACGCACGTTGGAAGCCTGCCGGACCGAACTCGCCGAGGTGGTGGAGGAGTGGGTCCTTGTTCGGGTGGCCAAGGGCTTGGCCATCCCTTCCCTTGGAAGGGTCGGGGTCAGGGTCAAGAAGGCCGGCTGATGCCGCACTGGGGGCCGATCTCCCGGCGTGGCCTCATCCAGAATCTCCGATCGCTCGGTTTCGACGGCCCGTACTCCGGAGGCCGTCATCAGTTCATGTCACGAGGGGACGTGGTCCTTGCCATCCCGAACCCTCATCGCGGGGATGTTGGCATCGGCCTGTTGTCGCGTATCCTCCGACAGGCTGGGGTGTCCCGCCGCGAGTGGGAGCAGGCGTAGACCTCGCCCTTGGGAATGTGAAGAAAACGCCCCTCGTCACAGGCCTCCTGCTCGTTCTCCTCGCCCCCGCCCTCCCGGAGGAGATTTCGCCGCCCGAGGATCCTATCCACCGCCCGGTGGAGTACCTCCTCGAACACCAGCAGGACGACGGCACCTGGACTCCCGGCGCCCAAGCCGCCCCGGACTCCGGACTCGGCGTCACCGTCGCCGGCACCGCCCTGGCCTGCATCGCCCTGGTCGACCATCTGGACGCTGCGCCCGACCGCATCCCCCAGGCCGTGGACAAGGGGCTCAAGGCCTGCCTGGCCAAGGTCTGGCGGAAGAAGGAGGGGGCCCAGGACTTCGAGGCCATCAATTGGGGGCAGGTCTACACCCTCCAGCTTCTTGCCAAGCTCCGGACCCATCCCCGCTGGAAACCGAGACTTCCCGAATTGGACACCGCGGTCCAGGAGCTCCTGCCCTGGTTCTATGCCCGTCAGACCTATCTTCCCAAGGCCAAGGGCTACAACGGTTCCTGGGGGTACTCGAGCAGCTTCCAGACGGCGGGGGCCCTCGTCATGCTCAAGGAGCTCCAGGTGTCCGGGATCAAGGTCGACGCCGCCCGGGCCGACACCGCGCTCTCCTTTCTCGACAAGCTGCGGCACACGAAGGGAGTGGGCTGGCATTACACCTCCGGGGACATGGTCGACGGGCATCTGGAGCGCGGAGAGCAGGTCTCCGGCAGGATCCCCGTCTGCGCCCTGGCGTCCTTCCTCTGGGGCCGTGGGCCTGCCGAGGCCCGTCTCAAGACGCTGGAGGAGCAGATGGCAGCCTTCATGGAGCGCCGCCAATGGCTCTGGGACATGAGGGCCCTGGGCGACAAGGCGCCCCAGTCCTATCCGACCATCACCCGGCCCGTCTTCTTCGCCTTCTTCGGCGTCCACTACGCAGGCCTGGCCCTGAAGGAGCTCCCGCCCACCCGGCGCAAGGCCTGGGCGGCGGCGCTCCGCGAGGATCTTCTCAAGGTGCGGGGTCCTGACGGGACCTGGGACCATCTCGAGGACTCGGGAAGCCGGACCTATGGCACCGCGGTCGCGCTCATCGTCCTCAAGGCCTGTCGCCAGGCCGAGGGGAAAGGTTGACGCCCCCGCGGCCCCCCGCGACAATCCCCCGCATGAACTTCGAGCTCACCGACGACCAGAAGGCCATGCAGCAGATGGTGCGGGCCTTCGTCCAGAAGGACATCGCCCCCCAGGCCCGCGAGCTGGACGCCTCCCACAAGTTCCCCCGCGAGCTGCTGAAGAAGGCCGCCGAGCTCGGCCTCTGCGGGGTCACCATCCCCGAGGAGTACGGCGGGGCCGGCATGGACTCCATCTCCTACGCCCTCGCCATCGCCGAGATCTCCGGGGCCTGCGCCTCCCTCGGCACCATCCTCTCCGTGAACAACTCCCTCGTCTGCGAGGGGATCAAGCGGTACGGGAGCGAGGAGCAGAAGAGGAAGTTCCTGCCCGACCTGGCCTCCGGCCGCAAGATCGGCTGCTACTGCCTCAGCGAGCCCGAGGCCGGCTCCGACTCCGGCAACCAGACCACCACCGCCGACCTGGACGGCGGCGACTACGTCCTCAACGGCACCAAGAACTTCATCACCACCGGCTCCGAGTCCGACCTGGCCGTCGTCATGGCCGTCACCGACAAGGCCAAGGGCAAGAAGGGGGGGATCTCCACCTTCATCGTGGATGCCAAGACCAAGGGTTTCGAGCCCGCGCCGCCCGAGCACAAGATGGGCCTGCACGGCTCCCACACCGTCCAGATCCACTTCGAGGACTGCCGGGTGCCCGCCGCCAACAAGCTCCCCGGGCTGAACGGTGACGGTTTCAAGATCGCCCTGGGCATCCTGGACTGCGGGCGGGTGGGCATCGCCGCCCAGGCCCTGGGCATCGGCCGGGCCGCCCTGGCCGCCTCGGTGCGCTACGCCAACGAGCGCAAGCAGTTCGGCAAGGCCATCGCGGAGTTCCAGTCCATCCAGTGGATGATCGCCGACATGGCCACCGAGCTGGATGCGGCCGAGCTCCTGATCTTCCGCGCCTCCCTGGCCAAGGACCGCTCCTCGGCCGACCCCAAGTTCCGCTTCACCCGC
>JAHFOU010000085.1:3085-8602 GCA_023261525.1 Planctomycetota bacterium
AGGCCTCCATGGCCAAGCTCTACGCCTCCGAGGCCGCCAACCGCGCGGCCCGCAAGGCCGTCCAGATCCATGGCGGCTACGGCTACACCAAGGACTACGAGGTCGAGCGCCACTTCCGGGACGCGAGGATCACGGAGATCTACGAGGGAACCTCGGAGATCCAGCGTCTCGTCATCGCGATGCAGACCCTTAAAGG
Organism: Planctomycetota bacterium; assembly: GCA_023261525.1. Taxonomy (GTDB): domain Bacteria; phylum Planctomycetota; class SBBH01; order JAHFOU01; family JAHFOU01; genus JAHFOU01. The sequence goes on from JAHFOU010000085.1 coordinate 3,282, forward strand.
CTAAAGGCGCGTGAAGCTCTTCCTCTGCGCGGGGGAGACCTCCGGCGACCAGCGCGCCGCGGCCCTGCTGAGGGAGTTGAAGATCCTGCGCCCCGGTGTCAGGGCCACCGCGGTCGGCGGGTCGGCCCTTGCCGCGGAAGGTGCTTTCCTCCTCACCGACCTGACCCGCATCGCCCCCATCGGCCTGGTGGAGGTCCTCGGCGAACTGGGCACCTACCGGCACGCGATGCACAGGGCCGCGGACTGGTGCGCCCGGGAGAGGCCGGACGCGGCGGTGCTGGTGGACTTTCCGGACTTCAACCTGAGGCTGGCCGCCCGCCTGAAGGGCCTGGGCATCCCCGTCGTCTACTACGTCAGCCCCCAGGTCTGGGCCTGGAGGCCGGGGCGGGTGAAGGAGATCGCCCGGGTCGTCCGGCGGATGCTGGTCCTCTTCGATTTCGAGGAGGAGATCTACCGCAAGGCCGGGGTGGACGTGGTCTGGGTCGGGCATCCGGTGGCGGATGAGATCCCGGCGCCCGCCGCCGGGCCCCGGAAGGAAGGCCTCGTGGGGCTCCTGCCCGGCTCGCGTCCCAAGGAGGCGGCCCGCCTGATGCCCGTGCTTGCCGTGGCGGCCGGCATCCTGGCCCGGAAGCGTCCGGACCTCCGTTTCGTGGCGGCCCCGGGGCCCGCGGTGCCGGCGGAGACGGTCCAGGGCTTCCCGGTGGGGAAGGCGGCGGACCTGATGCGGGAGGCCTCCCTCCTGCTGGTGGCCTCGGGGACGGCCACCCTGGAGGCGGCCCTCCACGGGGCGCCCATGGTGGTGGTCTACAAGGTGAGCCCGGCCACGGCCGTGATGGGGCGCATGCTGATGAAGCTGAAGGAGTTCTCCCTGGCCAACATCCTCTCGGGCGGCGGTACGGTGCCCGAGTGCATCCAGTCCCGCGCCACGGGGGAGACCGTCGCGGGGGAGGCCCTGGCCCTCCTGGAGGATGCTCCGCGGCGGAAGGCGATGTCCGAACGCCTGGGGACCGTCCGGAGCCATCTGGGGCCTCCCGGCGCCAGCCGCCGCGCCGCGCAGGCGGTCCTGGAGGTGGTCGAGAGACCCGCTCCGTGAATGAGGAGGATGCTCTCTGGCAGTCCTGGAGGGAGGGGGATTCCGCGGCCTTCGAGAGACTCTATGTCCTGGCCTCTCCCGGGCTCCATGCCCTGTGCAGGGCCCTGACTCCCCGGAGCGGCATGGCGCCGGATGACCTGTTCCAGGAGACCTTTCGGCGCGCACTGGCCCCGTCGGCTCCGTACCGCTCGCAGGGCTCCTTTCAGGCCTGGCTGGCCACGATCGCTCGCCACGTCCTGGTGGATCATCTCCGCAAGCGCCAGGGACGGGCGCAGGCGCTTCAGGACAGGCCCGATCCGGCCTCCGCCGCCGCGCAACGGACGGTGGACATCCTCGACCAGCTGGCCTCCCTGCCGGAGGAGGAGCGGGAGGCCATTGCCCTGCGCCACCTCCAGGGCCTGTCCATCCCCGAAGCGGCCGGGGTCCTGGAGGTCTCCGAGGCGACCCTGAAGCGACGGATCGTGGCCGGTTTTTCACGTCTGGCGAAAGAATCCGAAAAACCCTGAGCTGTTTCCAGCCTCCAGGCCGTTAGGGAGATGTGACCTGCCAGGAGGTTCATGAGGCTCTTGCCGCGGGGGAGGGCGGTCCTGCCTCCCGGGAGCACCTTGCCATCTGCCCAGCCTGTCGGGAGGCCGAACGCGCGTTCAGCTCCCTTCGGGACCGCCTGCAGGCCGAGCGCCGCCCGCCGCCCGAGGCCGCGACGCGCAGGGTCCTGGCCCTGGCCTTCCCCCGACGACACCTGTCCTGGCGGGCGGTGGCGGCGGTCCTTCTGCTCGCCGCGGGCCTGGCCCTGCTTCCCCGCCGCTCTCCTCCTCCCTCCGTCTCCCTTCCGGGGCCGCTTCCCGTCGCGGCGTCCGCCTATCCCAGGACCCTGGGCTCCTCCGGCGGCGTCACCGTGGATGCGGTGGAGGAGGGGGTGGCCTGGATGGCCTCTGCCGGGTCCCGCCTCGAGCTCCTGGCCTCCGGCCGGGCCCGCATGGAGCGAGGGAGGGTCCTGGTTCAGGCCTTCCAGCACCCGGTCACGCTCGAAACCCCCTTCGGGACCTGTGTCGCCTCCGATGCCTGTTTCGAGTTCTCCTGCGTGCCGGTACGGACCCTGCTCTCCGGCACTTTCCTGGACGCAGCCTGTGCGGGCGAGGCGGGGGGGGCCTGGGAACTCCTGGTCGAACGGGGGGAGGTCCGCTGGGAGGGGCGCCGGATCCCGGCACCCTGTCTGATGCGGGAGAAGTCGTCCGGGCCCCAGCCGTTGGATGCGGCTTCCCTAGCCGTCCGGAGGGCCTGGCGCGACGGGGAGGCCTCCTGGCAGGATCTCCTGGGAAAGGATACGGTCCCCCTCCGCCTGGTGTCGGGGGGAGGGATCCAGGCCGTCCGCCGGGAGCTCCTGTCCTGCAAGCGTTTCATCTGGTCCGCCACCCTGTCCCGGAAAGGTGGGGGCTACCTGGAGATCCTCCTGCCCCATGCCGTCTCCGGAAGCGAGACGCTGACCCTGGGGGAACTGGCCCAACTCGGGGATGGCCGGGAGCACACCCTGACCCTGCGCTGGGATCTCACGCCGTCCCTGCTCCTGGATGGAGTGGTCCTGAAGGAGTTCCCCCGTCTTCCCGCCGGGAATCCGGTGGCCGGCCTGGGCGTCACCAACGGTACGCTGGAGGTCCGGGCCTGGCATTGGCGACCGTTGCCATGAAGGGGCGCGGCGGCCTGGCCCTGCTCGTGATCGTGGGCGTGCTGGGGGTCATGGCCATCCTGGCGGTGGCCTTCCTGAGCCTGGCCCGGCTGGAGCGGAAGGCCAGTCAGCAGCGCCTCTGTGCCACGAAGGCCTTGCTGCTGGCCCGCTCGGGGCTGGAGGACGCCCTGGCCAGGCTCTCCGCAGGACAGGATCCCGCCGGGTCGGGAAGCCGGTATGCGGGGGAGGACTGGGACGGTTCCGGTACCCTCAACGGCTTCGAGGCCGGGCAGGAGGCTTTTATTCCCGGGATCCTCAATACCGCCGACTGCCCGGTCCGCTACGCCCTGCGCCCCTCTTTCTTCGTCCGCTCCGGGACGGACCTGGGCGCCGACGGCCTGCCGGCGCCCGTGCGCGCCGTCGTGGACGGACGGCAGAGGGGATATTCGGGGAGGTTCGCCTTCGGCGGGGGGACGGAAAGCCTTTACAGCCTTAAGCTCGAGGACGAGTCCGGCAAGATCAACGTCAATGGCGGTTTCCTGGATGGTCTGGATCGCGACGGCGACGGGGTACTCGATTATCATGATCCGGACGTCCGGACTTTCCCCGCGGATCCTACGGACACCGGGCTGGGTTGGAACTTCCAACTGGCACGGATCCTGAACATCCTGGGCCAGCAACCGGAGCTGGGGATCGCCAATCCCAGCCTGGGGACCCAGGCGCTCCAGAACCGTCCTCCGGGCGGGTACCACTCCATCCCCCAGCTCCAGCAGGCCCTGGGGATCCCCCTCTCCAGGGACCTCTCGCCCTACCTCACGGTCTCCAGCTGGTCCGACACCAAGGTCCTCCATCCGAATGCGCACCAGGGTCCTTCCATGGCGATGGCCGTGAGCGACCTGAAGAAGCTCCGCCGGGCGCTCCGCCCGGAGGAGAGAGGACGCCCCCCGGTGAACCTGAACACCGCCTCCCGTCCGGTGCTGGTGGCCCTCCTCTCGGGGCTCCGCGGATCCGCCTGGGCGATCTTCGATCCCAAGACCCTGGAAATCTCGCCCGCGGCGGCCGCCAGCATCGCTTCGGCCCTGATCGATTTCCGCTCCGGAAGGGATCCATCCGGCTGCTTTTCCGCCGCGGGGCTGGTGCCCGGCACCTTCCGGGCCTGGAGCCAGTTCGGGGCCTTCTGCGACAGTCTGGTCCCCTCCGTGCTTTCCGGATCCCCGATCAGCGAGGGCGGCAACCTCTGCTGGGCGGATCTCCTGAAGGCGAACTTCGATCCTAACGCGGACCTCAACAAGCAGATCCCCGACCAGCTCCTCTGGAAGTGGCTCGACAAATCCGATCTGCTCGTCTGGTCCTCCGAGGGAAGCCTGGATCCCACGGGCACGTACCGTGTCACCTCGGTGGGACGATGGATCGACCGGCAGGGGAGGCTCCTGGCCGAGGTTCGCCAAAGCCAGGTTGTGGAAGCCTGGCGCTTCCTGAGGCAGACGACCCAGCGGGATTTCGTGGGCGGACGGCGCCCGGACGGGGGTGCCCTGAGTTCCCTCTCGCTTTCGACGGTGCCCTGGCTCAAGACCACGGGCGCCTCGGCATCCTGGAACACGGGCGCCTGGAACCAGCCGGGGGTGGGCCTGGCCGTGACGACGTATCCGGCCCCTCCGACCGCCTTGTCCAGCCAGGCCTCGATCCTCGAGGGCTATGTGGGATTGGCCACCGTGGACTTGGACACCGCGCCCTTCCAGGGGCATCCCCCGCTCTTCCTCCATCATTTCGACGATTCCTGGGACGCCGACGTCGGGGCCGCTCCGGCACGCATCGTGCCTGCCCCCATGCTCCCGGCCTGCGACGCCTTGCTCCAGAGCGACCTCGCCGCAAGCCAGTGGCCGGATCCCGCGTTGCCCTTCCCCCAGAACGAACCCAACACCCTGTACCCGGACGGGATGCACGCCCAACGGGGCCGCACGCCCGCCTACGACGCCCCGGCCAACCTTCCTGCCCCGACCTTCCCCGCCGGTGTCCTGTCCGATCATGGAGTCGTCAGCTATTGGGTGAAGCCCGCGCAGATCGCATCGCAACTGGCGTTCATCGACTTCAGCTATACCCGCCTCCCCGGCACGGGGACCTCCCAGACTGTGGCGACGGGGCGCACGGGCAAGACCCTGCCCTGGGGTCTCCTCGTGGAGAACAGCGCGCATCCGTTCGACGACTCCCGAGAACGCCAGTACTGCCAGTCCCCCCTGTCTCCGCGCCTCCCCTGCGCCCGCTGGCGGCTCGTCACGGCGCGCTGGGATACGGGGCAGGCCAACTGGAGTCAGGGATACGACGCCTTCCTGGATCTCAAGGGGGTGGGGGCGGCAGCGATGGCCGACCCGAGCGGGGGAGGGTATGGGAAATCCTTCTCCACGCTGACGGAGAATCTCCTCCAGCCCGGCACGGTGTTCGTGCTGGGCTGCCGGGATGATGCGCCCCAGATGAAGTACTCGAACCAGGTCCTCGATGAGTTCGCCCTCTACGATTTCGGGGACCAGGCCGGGCCGGCCCTCGCCCTCTGCGCCCAGCTCGCGGCGC
>JAHFOU010000086.1 GCA_023261525.1 Planctomycetota bacterium
TGCCCGGCGTCCCCGCGGCCGCCGCCGTCATCGCCTCGCCCCTGATCCGCCAGTCGGCCACCCTGGCCGGGAACCTCCTGGTCGAGACCCGCTGCTTCTGGTTCAACCAGTCGGAGTTCTGGCGGGATGCCAAGGGCGGCTGCATGAAGGAGGGGCGGGAGGCCTGCCTCGTGGTCCCCCAGAAGGAGACCTGCTACGCGACCTACTCCGGGGACATGGCGGGGGTCCTGATCCCCCTCGGGGCCTCGGTGCACCTGGAGGGCCTGGAAGGTGGCCGGGACATCCCGCTGTCGGCCTTCTTCCACCACGACGGCATCCGCAAGAACGTGACCCAGAAGGGCGAGCTCATTACCCACGTCTCCCTGCCGACATCGGCCTCGAAGATGAAGGCGGGCTATCGCAAGCTCCGGATCCGGGACACCTTCGATTACCCTTCGATGGGGGTGGGGGCGGCGCTGAGGATGGAGAAGGGGAAGCTGGCCGAGCTCCACGTCTGCGTGAACGCGGTGGCGACCACGCCCCTGGGCTTCGACGAGCTGGCGGCCTCCTACGTTGGCAAGCCCTTCGGGGAGGCCGAGATCGAGGCCCTTTCGGACGAGGTCATGGCCGCCTGCCAGCCGTACAAGAACGTGCCCCTCTCGCCGACCTATCGCCGGGCGATGATCGGGGTGTTTTTGAAACGGCTCCTGACCGAACTCGCGGCCTAGCGCGCCAGGAAGGCCCTCGCCGCCTCCAGGTCCTCCGGCGTGTCCAGGTCCCGGCAGACCCAGGGGTTCAACACCGGAACCTCCATGATCCGCTTCGGGTCCTTGCGGATGACGAGGTGGGCGGGCTGGTCCGGCGCCAAGGCCAGGATCTCTTCGGCGATGCGCCTGTCGCAGGCCACCGGATGCCCGCGCCGCCCTTCATGCGTGGGGATGTAGATCTGATGCCGGTGGTCGTGCTCGAACCTCTCCTCCAGCAGGACGAGATCCTCCCAGGTCACCAGGGGATAGTCCGCCGGGAAGAGGAGGAAGCCCCGGGCGTCGGCGGGAAGGTGCTTGAGGCCTTCCTGGAGGGAGGAGGTCATGCCCCGGTCGGGCTGGGGGTTGACCACCACGTCGGCGAGGGCCGGATCCACGGCCTTGCGGATCTCCTCGGCGCCATGCCCCAGGACCACGAGGGGGCGGGAGAGGGCGGCATCCTTGCAGGCCTGGAGCACCTGGCCCAGGGCCGGCTTGCCCCCGAGGTCCAGGAGGGGCTTGGGGGAGCCCATCCGGGTGGAGGCCCCGGCCGCCAGGACGATGGGGGTCAGGGAGGAGGCCATGCGGGGATTATAGGCCGCCCTCATTTTTCTGGACCCTGCAATGCCCCACCCGCATGATCGGGCCCGTGCCCGAAGCCCCCTGTGAGAGCGATGACGCCCTGGTCGCGCTCCTGCTTTCCAGAGCCCCGGGAGCCTGGGAGCGTTTCCTCGCGCGATACGATCCGCTCATCTCCGGCATCTGTCGCCGCACCTTCCTCCAGGCAGGGGCTCCCGCGGATCCCCAGTCCGTGGCGGACGCGTCGATGACGGTGGTGGAGGCCCTGCTCTCCGAGGAGTACCGCCTGCTGAGGGCCTTCCGCAAGGGCAGTTCCCTGGAGGCCTACCTGAGGGTGATCTCCCGCTCCAGGACCCTGGATGTCCTGCGCAGGCGGACCGGATCCCTGCCGCCCTGGATGCAGGAAGTGCCTGCGCCCGTGGAGGTTCCCTTGGTGGAGGTCGAGGAACGCCGGGAGCGGCTCAAGGCCGCCCTGGCCACCCTCCCACCCCGGGAGGCCCGATCCCTCCGCCTCTTCCATGTGGAGGGGTTGAGCTATGCCGAACTGGCCCTTCGCCTGGACATGCCTCCCGCCCAGGTCGGGGTCTTCCTGAAGCGCTCCCGGGAGAAGCTCCGGGCCATCCTTGGGGACAATTTCCTGGAAGAGGTGTAACAAGATGCCTTCCCACCCCGTATTCACTCCAGGCATGAACCATCCCGATCCAGACGCCTTGAACGCCTTCCTCCACGGACGCCTGGCGCCCGGGGAGCGGAGTGCCGTCGACGTCCACCTCAGGTCCTGCCCTGCCTGCGCGGCCACCGCCTCGGCCCTCGTGCAGTGGCAGGACGCCTTGTGCGATGTTCCGGATGTTCCTGTCTCCTCCTCCTGGACGTGGAGGCGTTTCGCCGTCGCGGCGGCCGTCCTCCTGGTGGCGGGGGGGTGGCTTCTGTCCGGGGAGAGGCGGGGGGTGTCCTCCCCCTCCCGCCCGGGGCCCCGCGTCCCGGGGAATCCCGGGATCGGGACCTTCCCGGGAGCCTACCTGGCGCTGGAGGGGAAGGGCGAACTGCTGTCCTCCTCCGGAAGCGCCTGCCACAAGGCCGGCGAGGCCTGGGAGCTCGAGCATGGAAGCTTCCTGGCGCTGACGAGGGGGGAGACCCTCCTGAGGTCCGCCCAGCGCGAGATCCTCCTTCAGGAAGGGGAATTCCTCATCCGCCTGCCGCCGGCAGGAAAGCCCGTTGCCGGGATCCAGCTCCTCCCCCCATGCTGGGCTGACGCAGCGCCCCCTCTGGAGATCCATGTATTGAGGGGGAGGGCCTCCGTCAGGCTCGACCGCCGCGTACTCGAGATCCGGGAAGGGACCGTTCTGACCTTGGCGGACGGGAGGGAGCCCCTCTCCAGCCCGCTGGACCACGAGGCGTGCAACCAATGGATCGGGGCCATCCTGGGTTCGAGTTCGGGGGATGCCCGGCCGGGAGGCCACGGCTTGGGGTCTGCCTCCTGGCAGGAGGGGAGGCTGCATCTGGAGGGCGGGTCCGGCCTCGCGGCCTGGCTGGCCGAGCCCCGGGGGGATACCTACGTCTTCTGGTGCCGTCTCAGGACCCTGGTCCCCCCGTCGAAGCTGGGCGTCTCCATCACGATGGACGGCGCCTCCACCCTCTGGATCCCCGAGGAGCAGGCCCTGCTGGCCGACGGGAAGACCCACACCCTCGGGGTCCTGCTCACTCGGACGCGGGTCACCCTGATGGTGGACGGCGTGGCCCGGGAGAACCTGCCGCGGCATTCCTTCCGGAGCAATCCTGGCGCAGGCCTGGAAGGCGTGGGGCCGGTCCTGTGGGGGGGGCAGGTGGAGTTCCCGGAGTTCCGTCTGGAAACCCTTCCTTGATCCGCCGCCGGGGGCTCGCCCTGCTGGTGGTGATCGGCGTCCTGGGCGTATTGGCCCTGCTTGCCGTGGCGTTCGTGACGATGGCGCAGCTGGAGAGGAGAGCGAGCCAGCAGAGGCTGTATGGCACCCAGGCGCTTCTGCTGGCGCGCTCTGGGATCGAGGACGCGCTGGCGAGGCTGTCGGCCGGGCAGGATGCCTCGCTCAAGGTCAGTGCGTATCTGGGGGAGGATTGGGACGCCAGCGGGGCCCTGGACGGGTTGGAGACGGCCAACGACAGCTTCGATCCCGGGGTTCTGGATACGGCCTCCTGTCCGGTGGGCCAAGCCCTGAGGCCCTCGTTTTTTACCTCCGATGGGCTGGGCAAGCCCGTCCTGCTGGCGGTGGAAGGCCGCCAGAGGGGGGTGAGCGGGCGTCTGGGGGGTGGGGCCTACGCCCTGAAGGTGGAGGACGAGTCGGCGAAGATCAACGTCAACGGGGGCTTCCTGGACGCTCAGGATCGGGACGTCGATGGGATCCAGGATTATCGGGATACGGACGTCCGGACGGCGGATCCGAGGGACACAGGGCGGGGGTGGAATGGGCAGCTGACGCGGATCCTGGGGGTGCTGGGGACTGAGCTTGGGCTTGCGGTGACGATGGGGACGGACGTGGTAACGAGACGTCCGGTGGGGGGGTATGGGTCGGTGGAGGAGGTCCAGCAGGCCCTGGGGACCGCCAAGGACCTTTCCCCCTACCTGACGACCTCCTCCTGGATCGATGCCAAGGTCGTTCATCCGAACCAGCCCCCGACGCAGACCTCGGAGATCGCCCTCAGCGAGGTGAAGAAGCACCGCCTGCCCTTGCGTCTTGAGGAGGGGGGGCGCCCCGCGGTGAACCTCAATGCCGCGTCCCCGCTGGTGCTCATCGCCCTGCTCCAGGGCTTGAAGGGGGTCACCTCCCACGAGCCGTACCAGATGAAGAGCTATGCGTTCCCGCCTCCACTCAACCCGGCACTTGTGCCGAGCTTCGTCTCGAGCCTCGTGGCCTTCCGGGAGGGCAGGGATCCTGCCGGGACCTTCGCCGCAGCCTCCCTGACGCCCTCTCCATTCGCCACCTGGTCCGTCTTCTCGGCCTTCTGCGACAGCCTGGTCCCCTCGGTGATCACCGGGATGCCGGGAGCCGGCGGCATCGGCGGGCGCAACCTTTGCGCTGCGGACCTGATCAAGGCGAACTTCGATCCCAACACGGCCCTGAACAAGGAGCTTCCGGACCAGATCCGCTGGCGCTGGATCGACAAATCCGACCTGACGGCCTGGTCGACGGAGGGGAGCCTGGGGCCCACGGGGACCTTCCGGATCACCTGCGTGGGGCGCTTCCTCAACAAGGACGGGCTCCTGCTGGCCGAACGCAAGGAGGCCCTCCTCGTCGAGGCCTTCTCTCTCCTGCGCCAGACCTCCCAGGAGGACTTCGTGGCAGGAAGGCCTCTGAAGGAATACCTCTCCCAGTCTTCACTCCCCTGGCGCTGCGCCGGGGCCTCGGCCCCCTGGGCCGGGGCGGGCCTGGCCGTCATGAGCTATCCTTCGCCTCCCTCCGCCCTTCCGCCGGATGCCTCGAACGCATCCGTGACGGACGGCTGCCTGGGACTGGCCACCCTGGAGCTGGAGCCGAAGCTCTCCCCCCTGGCCAATGGGAACGGGGTCCTTCTCTTCCTGCATCATTTCGACCTCGGCCTGGATGCCGACACGCCGTCTAGGGATCCGTCCTGGGTCCTTTCGGGCCCGGGCAATCCCCCCAGCGGGGGAGGCCTGCAGGCCGATCCCCGGGAAGGGTGCTGGCCCGCTTCCGGAGAGCCCAATACGCTCTATCCGGACGGCTTGCATGTCCAGCCGGGCCGTTCCCCCGCCTACCGTCTTCCAGGGAACCTCCCGGCCTATGCCGGGGGAAACCACGGCACCCTCTGCTATTGGGTGAAGCCCGTCCAGCAGGGGTTCCGGGACAGCATCGACGTCAGCGTACTGAGGATCGGGAGCGTCGAGACCCAGGTCCTGGCCGTGGGCAGGAACGGCTACGCGGCCCCGACGGTCGGCGCCTGGGGCATCGTCACCGACTGCCGGGAGGCCGAACCCCTCAACCCGGATCCCGACGTCAACATCGAGCGCCAGCATTGCGACCAGGCGCACCAGACCCTCCGGGTCCCTGGCCTCCGCTGGCGCCTGGTCCTGGCGCACTGGGACACCAGCAAGGACACCTCTCCCGAGGATGTCTTCGTCTCCGTCCGCGGCATCGGGACCTCCGGGACTCCCATGGTCCAGGATCCCAATCCGGCGGGCCTGGCCGGTGCCTATGCCAACCCGCCCAAAGGGTTCGATGTTCTCGCGGACCAGGACCTGCTGGGCGCGGGGCTGTTCGTGATCGGGGCCCAGGGGGATCCTTCCTGGCCGATCGAGGCTTCCCTCGACTACGCGAACCAGGTGGTGGACGAGCTGGCGCTCTGCGATTTCGGCCAGGGTCCCACGGCCCTCCAGGATGAGGACGACTGGGCCCGCCGGCGTTTCTCGGACGGCCGCTATTACAAGGAGAACGACGGGTGCTTCCTCTCGACCCGCCTGGCTCCCGCCGGGGCGGCCTCCGTGCGCCTCCTCTGGGCCCGCTGGACCGCCATCCTTCCCCGGGAGACCCGCCTGGAATTTGATCATCCCGGCAATGCTCCCGTACCGGTCTCGGGTATCCGCCGCGGGCTGGATCCCACGCTGAGGAACTCCGACCTCCAGGTGGAGCTCCTGGATGGGGGGGCCGACCTCGCCAGCGCCCAGGTCCCGCCGCTCATGCCGGGAGCCTTCCTTCGGCGGACCCTTCCCTCCTTCCGCTACCGGGTCGACTTCCGCCCCACCCCGGACTGGACTCCGCTGGACCGCCTGACCCAGCCTGTCCTGGAGACGCCTTTCCTGGACGATATCACCTTCGCCTGGCAGGGAACCGGAGGCCCCCGGGTGCTCCAGTGGAGCTGTCCATGACGCGCCGGAGCGGCCTGGTCCTCCTGGTCGTGGCGGGCATCCTGGGCGTGATGGCCACGCTGGGCGTGGCCTTCGTGACCATGGCCCACCTGGAGCGGAAGGCCTCCCAGCAGAGGTTCTACGCCACCCAGGCCCTCCTGCTGGCCCGCAGCGGAATCGAGGATGCCCTGGCACGCCTGGGCGCCGGACAGGACCCCTCGACTCCGGAGAATGCCTATGCCGGCGAGAACTGGGACGCCTCCGTGGACGGCCTCCTCTCACCCTTCGAGGCCGCCCAGCAGGTCTACCGCGCGACCCCCGCCGGCACCCGGGCCGATACGGACGCCTGCCCCGCCTGCCATGCCCTGAGGCCTTCCTTCTGCGCCGCGGATGCCCTGGGTGCGGCGCGGCTGGTGGGGGTGGACGGACGGCAGCGGGGGTATTCCGGCATCCTGTCCGGGGACAGCGTGATCAGGAGAAGCACCTATGCGCTGAAGCTCAAGACCGGGGGGATCCACCTGAACGGGGGGGATCCCTCCCAGGCCCCGACGGAAGGCTACAACGCCGTGCTGAGGCGGATGCTGGGGGCCCTGGCCGAGTCCCTCGACCGCGAGGATGGGGTGGACGATGCCACCCCGCTGAACCAGACGGATGGGGAGGCCCTGGTCGACCGGAGGCCGAAGACGGGCTGGGAGAGCTGGGAGCAGGCCGGGGAGCTGGCGTTCCCGTCCGATCCCCCTTCCCTCCGCCAGGCCAAGCTCGAAGCGCTTCGTCCCTATCTGACGCTTTCCTCCTGGGTGGACAAGAAGGTGATCCGTCCGAATGCGCAGGCGGGCATGGAGGGCCAGGCCTGCCTGAGCTGGGCGGAGATCAAGCTGGCGCACGAGACGTATCCAACCCAGCCGGGGACCCGGGAGCCGGATTTCGAAAGGATCCCCGTGCTCCCCGCGGGAAAACTCGTGGGCCGCGCCCCCGTGGACCTGGGCTGGGCCCGGACGCGCCGTCCCGTCCTGATCGCGCTCCTGGCCGGCCTCAAGGGGCTCTATCTCGACGAGTCCACGGCCTCCTGCCTGGACGGGGGGGATGCCATCGGGACGATCCAGTCCGCGGAGATCGGCCTCTCCTGGGCCGGCGCCGACGACTGCCGCCTCGCGGCCGACCGCCTCCTGGCCTGCACCAGCGAGCTGAGGACCTGGGACCAGTGGGACGCCTTCTGCGACAGCATCCCCTTCAGCGGAACCAGCGACCTGAGGCAGGCCAAGCGGGACATCCTGAAGGCCAACTTCAATCCCAACAGCCGCCTGAACAAGTTCAGCCCCAACGCCGCCTGCTGGAGGAGCGTGGACAAATCGGATCTCCTGGCCTACTCCACGGAGTTCAGCCTCCTGCCCCAGGCCGCTCCCCAGGAGCTGGAGAGCGCCGGTCGCGTCGTGGGGAAGGACGGCCGCCTCCTGGCCGGCCGACAGCTGAGGGCCTCCATCGCTCCCGCGGGCCTGGTCACCCTCAGTACCCAGAAGGAGTTCGCCTGCGAGGAGCTGGGGGATCCCGCCGTGGCGGGGGACGAGCGGGCCTTCCGCCTGCCCGGGTGCACGAGTCCCTTCCTCGCCGAGTCCCAGGGGGCGGGGGGGAAGACCTGGGGGCATTCTCTGGACATGACGGCCCGTTTCCCGGGCTCCTGGATGAACGGGAGCTCAGCCGGGGCCGCCCTCCAGACCTACCCGGAGCCCTGCGTGGACTCCGGTTCGGGGCTCTCCCTCCGGCCCGCCGACTACGACGGCTCCGTCCAGCTGGCGACCGTCGAGACCCCGGACAATGACACCTACGGCGTCACGAACTGCGCGCCGAACGACATGAAGCTCCTGGCCCGGTACACGGCGGGTCTGGACCTGGACGTCTCGGATGCCGCGCCTGCGAAAGGGGCTGGGGACCCGCGCTGGAGGAACCAGCCCGATCTCGAACAGGTGACGACAGCCGAACTGGGCAACGGGCTCTGGCATGGCGCGAAGCCCAACACCCTCTATCCCGACGGGGCCTATTCGGAAAAGGACAGGGCCCCTTCCTATCTCGATCAGGGGAATGCCAACGGCTTCCAGGGGGTCCTCTCGTTCTGGATCAAGTCCAACCATCTGGCTCCCCTGGACACCACCTACCGGGGCCATCCTTTCCTCAAATGGAGCAATTACGTCGAAGGCTACGCCGGCGAGGGCGCCAGCCTGGACCAGTTCTTCTTCCTGGGGGACACCGTCGTCGATTTCGTGGCCGGGGCTCCTCCCAACGTCACCCTCTACCCCATCCTCTGCCAGTTCGAGACCGCGCATGACACCGCCGACGACAAGAAGGAGCAC
>JAHFOU010000087.1 GCA_023261525.1 Planctomycetota bacterium
TCTATTGAGACTCGATCTCAATAGACTCTCCGGAAGAGAGACTGAGACTCAGTCTCAATATAGACACATCCGGAGAGCCTTCCCCATGTCCCCCTTCCGAAACGCCCTGTTCCTGATCCTCCTGACGATCTGCCTTGCCCCCGCCCCCCGGGCCGCCCTGGCGGCCGGGTCCGACCAGGACCGGATCGACGCCCTGGAGAAGCGGGTCAAGGAGCTGGAGGAGCTGGTGCGGCACACCCAGCCGCCCGCCCCGGCTCCCGCAACGAAGCCGGCGGTTCCGACGGAAACGGAGAAGCGCCTGAGCGCCCTGGAGGAGAAGGCGTCGCAGCGGGACGAGCGGGCCCTGGCCTTCGACAAGATCCATTTCCACGGCTACGGCGACATTCACTACAACAATCCGAAGCGGAGCGCGACCGTCCCCTCGAACCGGACCCTCAATGCCGAGACGGACGTGCATCGCCTGGTGCTGGGGGCAGCCTACGACTTCAGCGACGCGGTCCGCGCGGACTTCGAGGCAGAATGGGAGCACGGCGGGGCGGAGATCGAGGTGGAATACGCCTTCCTGGAGATGGACCTGAAGCCGGGGCTGAGCTTCCGCGCCGGGAGCCTCCTCATGCCCTTCGGCCCCCTGAACGAGTTCCATGAGCCCACGAACTACTACAGCGTGCAGCGGCCCTACGTGGAGACCTATCTCGTGCCCACGAGCTGGCAGGAGATCGGGGCGGGGCTCGCGGGGCGCTCGGACGACGGGAGGCACGCGTTCCGTGCCTACCTGGTGACCGGCCTGACCGCGGCGAACCTGACAGCGGCGGAGGGCCTCCACGACGTGAGCTCCAAGGGGAAGGAGGGCGCGGCGGACGACCTCGGCCTGGTGGCCCGCTACGAGACCTCGGCCCTCCCGATCGAAGGGCTCCGCCTGGGGTTCTCGGGCTACCACGGGGAGGCCGACCAGAGCAACCCGGCGTTCGAGAACGTAGGGATCTCGATGGCCCAGGCCGATTTCCGCTACCGGAGGAAGGCCTTCGAGCTCCTGGGGTCCGCCGTGACGACCAAGATCACCCATGCCGACGAGCTGAGCGTGGCCAAGGGGGAGACCGTCGGGGACCGCCAGGAGGGCTGGTACGGCGAGATGGCCTATCACCTCACGATGTTCGAGGATCAGGTCCGCAAGACCTCCAAGGAGCTTGTGCCCTTCCTGAGGCACGAGCGGTTCGACACCCACGCCTCGGTTCCGGGAGGCTTCATGCAGGGCCGCGAGTACGACCGTCAGGTCTGGACGACCGGGCTGGCCTTCTTCCCCACCAAGAGCCGCGACGTGGTGATCAAGGCCGACGTGGAGAACTGGCGGGACGCGGGGAACGCCACCGGCTCCAGGTTCAACCTGGGGGTGGGGTTCACCTTCTAGGGGGTCTCGACGCTCAGGATCCTGAGGGTCTGGGTGTCCGCGGAACCCTTCCAGCCTTCCAGGGCCGCGACGACAACTACGGGTTTGCCCAGGGGCAGGTCCACGGAGCCCTCGGCGATCCGCCAGCGCTGACCGGTCGCGGGCACCGTGAAGATCCTGCCTTGGGCCCCCTGCTCCACGAGGCCTTCCACCGTCAGCTCCACCTGATCCACCTCGCCCTTGATCACGCCGGGATGGGAAAGGGCATTCGCCACTTCGGAGGCCTTCAGGGTCGCCGGAGTGGGATACGTGATGCGCGCCACCCCCGCATGGAACTCCACATGGTCCGACCCGGACTGGGCCTGGGAGATCTGGCGGATGGCGGCCCGGCAGTCGGCGCAGGAGGTGCACCCCGTGAAGCGGACCTTGATCTCTCCCGTCCAGGAGGAGGAGAGGAGGGAGGCCGGGGGCGGGGCCGTCGTCGGGGCGGCGGCACAGCCGCCCAGCAGGACCGGCACCATCCAGAAACCCAGGACTGCGCGCATGACGGATCTCCTTGCGTTTAGAGACTGAGACTCAGTCTCAATACGTCCACTCTACGCCCCCGGGCGCCCCCCGTCAATGCCGATCCCGGCCGTATAATGCCTCCGTGCGCGCCAGCCTCCTCTTCCTCGCCCTGACGAGCCCCCTGGCGGTCCTGGCCGCCCCGCCCGCCCCGGACATGCCGGAGACCCTCCAGGGCTTCCGCTGGGCCACCCGGGACCCCAAGACCGGGCAGGTCACGATGATCCTGGCCGGCCGCGAGGCCACCACCACCAAGGGCGGCCCCATCGATGTGAGCGGCCCCACCATCTCGCTCTTCGACCGCGTCGCGCCCGGCCCCGGCCCGCGCCCGGCCGTCCCCTCCACCACCCTGATCACCGCCGAGCAGGCGCGCTACCACCGCGACACGGGCCTGCTCTCCCTCAAGGGCAAGGTCGTGGTGACCCGCTCGGACGGCACCGTCCTGCGCACGGAGGCCCTGGAGTGGAACGACCCCGAGGGCCGCTTCTGGACCGAGGCGCCCGCCGAGGTCACGGACGGGACCTCCCTGATCGCCGGCACCGGGCTCAAGGGCGAGATGGCCGAGACCCCCGAGGGCCGGCTCATGGACCGCATCACCCTGACCAAGGACGTGAAGACCGTGCTGAACGGGGCCCAGCTGGCCGGCCTGGACGACCTCTTCGCCGCCGTCGAGGCCGGTCCCGACGCCCCGGCCGGGGTCACCATCACCTGCGGGGGATCCATGGTCTACCAGCGCCGCTCCGGGGTCATCGACTACACGGAGGGGGTGGCGGCCCGCGACGCCCGCCACTCCCTGGAGGCCCGCTCCCTCTCCCTCCTCCTGGGGCCCGACCGGCGCATCGCCCGCCTGGAGGCCTCCGGCCGGGTCCGCGCCGGGACCCCCCGGGGCGAGGAGGCCACCGGGGAGAGCTTCCGCTGGGACGCCGCCACGGCCCAGGCCTCGCTCTCCGGAGCCCCCTACGTCCGGGTGGAACGCCGGGGCGGCACCATCCGGGCCGCCGGTGTGGTCCACGACCGCCCCTCCGGGCGCACGGAGTTCTCCGGGCCCGGCGTGGTGGAGCTGACCCCCGCACCCCCCGACCCGACATCCACCTCGGAGACCGGCCATGCTCCCTGAAGCCGACGCCCTGGCCCGGGAGGCCCTGACCCTCCAGGACGCCCTGGCGGCCAACCCGGACGACCTGAAGACCCTCAACAACCTGGCCTGCTGCCTCCTCGGCCTGGGGCAGGTGGAGGAGGCCCTGCGCCTGCTGGAGGAGGCCTCGGGCCGCTGGGGGCGGGACGCCTGCCTCGCGAACAACCTGGGCTTCGCCCGCCTGAGGGCCGGACGGCCGGCCGCGGCCGAGGCCGCCTTCCGGAAGGCCCTGGGCCTGGACCCCGAGGATCCCGAGACCCTGAACAACCTGGGTCTGGCCCTGGCCGCCCAGGAGCGCTGGCCCGAGGCCGTGGACTGCTACCGCCGGGCCCTGGAAGCCTCGCCGACGCCGGCCCTCCAATCGGACCTCCTCAACAACCTGGGATGTGCCTTCCGGGACCTGGGGACCCTGCCCGAGGCGGCTTCCGTCTTCCGCCGGGCCCTGGCCCTCTCCCCGACCGAGGCCGAGATCGCCAACAACCTGGGCTGCACCCAGCTGGCCCTGGGGGACCTTGAGGAGGCCCGGCTCACCCTGGGCCAGGCGGCCCGGCTTGCTCCCGAGGATGCCGCCATCCAGCAGAACCTGCGCCGCTGCCTGGAGCGCGGGTCCTGATCCATGCGCTATCCCGCTCTCCTGCTTCTGACGCTGGCCTCCTGCACCTCCTCTGGCCCGGCGCCCTCCTCCCTCGGGGAGGCCTCGCGCTCCTGGGAAAGGGCCTTCCGGCGCGGGCGTGAGGCCGACTGGAGCTTCGGGGACCTGGAGGCCCTGCGCCTCATCGTGGCCGGGACGCCGGAGCCGGGCCGACGCCCCCTCTGCGACGTCGCCTACGACCTGGCCGATGCCCGCGTCGAGGCTCCCGCCGCCGTCACCGTCCTGAAGGCCTGCGACGAGGCCCTGGCCCAGGGCGCGGCCGGCGATCCCCTGGCGGCGGCCCTCCAGCTCGAAGCCCGGGCCGCCTGGCCCGTGGAGGCCATGATCCAGACGGCCGGCCTCATGGCCCGGGTCCAGGCCTCGGGGAACCGCACCGAGGCCCTGGTGAGGGTCCTGGACCGCGCGACCGTCTTCCACACCCCGGCCTGGACGGCCCTCCAGTTCCTCAAGGACATGGAGACCTCCCTGGACACCGTCCCCCTGGAGGCCCAGGCCGACCTCTTCGAGGAGGCTCTCGGCCGCCGGGGCCGCCACCTGGAGGCCCAGGCCGTCCTGGCCGCCTTCCGCGACGCGGTGCGCGGGGGCCTTCCGGCCGGGGACCTCGCGTCCGCCTGCCGCCGCAAGCTGAGGCTCGGGATGTCCCCGGCCCGCCTTCCGGGCTGGCTGGGCGAGATCGCCCAGTGGCCCGTGCCGCCCCTGCCCCGCAGCCGCGGGCTCGCCCTGGTCGCCGCGGGCCTGGCCTGCGGACTGCCCGACGAGGAGGTGGCCGCCCTCGGTCCCTTCGTGGCCAAGAGCGCCATGGACGCCAAGGACGCCGGCATCCTGGCGGACCGCCTGGAGGAGAACCTCCGGCACAAGAAGCTGAAGGGGAAGCCCCTGCTGGAAGGGACCCTGGCGGACTTCTCGGGGGCCCGGCCCTCCGAACCCGTCGTGAGATGACCCGCCCCCGGGCCCGCACGGCCCTCCAGGGCCTCAAGACCGTGGTCGTCGGCCTGGGCCGCTTCGGCGGCGGGATCGGGGCGGTGCGCTTCCTGGCCTCCGAGGGCGCCGAGGTCACGGTGATGGACCGGGAGGGCGAGGCCGCGCTCGCGGTCTCCCTGGCCGCGATCCGGGATCTCAAGCCCCGCCTGGTCCTGGGGCGCCAGGACCTGAGGGAGTGCCTGGAGGCCGACCTCGTGGTCCTCAACCCGGCCGTCAAGCCCTCGGACCCCCTGGTCCAGGGGCTGAAGGCCCGGGGCATCCCGACCACCAGCGAGATCGGGCTCTTCCTGGAACGCTGCGCGGCCCCGGTGCTGGGGGTCACGGGCTCCAATGGCAAGAGCACCACGGCTTCCCTTGCGGCGGAACTCCTGAAGGCGGCCGGGGCCCGGGTCCATTTCGGCGGGAACATCGGGAAGTCCCTGCTGGCGGACCTTCCCGGCATCGCGCCGACGGACCGCGTGGTGCTCGAGCTCTCCTCGGCCCAGACCCAGGACTTCGTCCGACTCGGGGTCGGCGTCCAGGCCGCCGTCGTCACCAACCTCACGCCCAACCACCTCGACTACCACGGGAGCTTCGAGGCGTATGCGGCGGCGAAACATCAACTGCTGGAGACCCTGCCCGCAGGCGCCTGGGCCGTCCTGCCGGAGGCCCTGGCCGACTGGAAGGGACCCTGGCGAGGCGCCCTGGTTTCCTCAACCAGGCCCGTCACCCCCAGGCCGGGCGCCTGGGCCGAGGGGAAGATCCTCCACGTCGCGCTCGAGGGGGAGGAGCTCTCCTTCCCCCTGCCGGAGAACCCCCGCCTGGTCGGCCCCCACAACCAGGCCAACCTCCTGGCGGCCCTGGCGGGCGTGCTGGCCATCTTCCCCGAGGCCGCCCGGAATCCCCAGGCCCTGGCGGAGGCCGCCCGGCGCTTCGGGGGCCTGCCCCATCGGCTGGAGCTGGTGACGGAGAAGGCCGGCGTCCGCTTCTACAACGACTCCAAGGCCACCACGCCCGAGGCCGCGATCACGGCCCTGAACGCCTTCCCTGCGGGGACGGTGCATGCCATCGCCGGAGGCCGCAACAAGGGCGTGGGCCTGGATGCCTTCGCCGCTACGCTGAAGGCCCGGGCCAGGGCCGTCTACCTGATCGGCGAGGCGGCCGCGGAGATCCGGCCGCTCCTCGGAGCGGGGGGGCCCGAGCTGGTGGAGGCCGGGACCCTGGAGGCGGCCGTGCGCGAGGCCACCTCCCGCGCGAAGTCGGGGGAGGTGGTCCTCCTCAGCCCGGCCTGCGCCTCGTACGACCAGTTCAGGAACTACGAGGAGAGGGGCGAGCGGTTTCGGGCCGAGGCGGAGAAGCGATGAAGCTTCGATCCTACGGCCTCAACCCGAACCTAAAGGACAGTCCGCTCCTGAACGCCCTCTTCGACCGGACGTTCCTGACCGCGGTGCTCGCGCTCTTCCCATCGGTGTATTTCCCCATCAGGGCACATGATCGCTTCCACCAGCAAGTCCTGGGGATCAGGCCCTGGGCCATGAAGGATCTCATCCCAGCCTATGGCTGCACCGTGGCCATCCTCTGGCTTTTCCTCGCCTGGCGCTGGGCAAAAACCGAGGAGGAACGGCTGGGGAAGATCCCGGAGCAGAGCGTGGAGCAGGCCTACCGCCACGCGGAACTGGAGGGCCAACGCCAGGGCATCCGCGGCGTCCTCTGGGGCACCATGATCGGTAGCTGGGTGGTGATGGTTGCGGGATGGGAGCTGACGGACTTTCTCTCATGAGCCTCCGGCGCTTCGGCCTTTCCCTGAAGGACGACCCTCTCCTGGCCCTGGGCTTCGACCTCACGCTCTTCGCCGCGATCCTGGGGACTTTGATCACCCTGCTCATTCCGCTGGGACGGCATGCCCTCCTGGGCCGCCACAACATCCTGTTCACGCCGGGAGCCTGGCTCTCCCGCGAGCCTGACGCCCCACCCTCGCTGGGCCCGATCCCACCGTACCCCTGGGTCATGGCGGAGCTGTTCCCGGCCTACGCGCACGCTTTCGTGCTGTCCTGGCTTCTGATCGTCAAGCAGTGGGTCGTCCGGAGGATGAAGGAGCCGGTGGAACTTTCGGAGCGCAACGTCGAACAGGCCTACCGCCTCCAGGGCATCCGCCTGCTCCTCTGGAGCTCGCTGGCCGCGGGCTGGGGGATGATGGTCGCGGGCTGGAGCTTCCTCTAGAGCGGCTTGAGCGCCCTCGCCAGCTCCGGCCACTGCCCGTCCAGCTTGGCGTCCCAGCGGTCCAGGCGCACCAGGCCTTCCAAAGGGAGGCGGGGCGCCCAGCCGGCCTTTTCCAAATCGGGTTTCTCTTCGAAGTAGGTCACCGGGCCGACGCAGAGGTAGGCCAGCACGTCGATCGTGTCGGGGATCCCCAGCACGGCCTTGAGCTCGGCCGGATCCACGATGCTCACCCAGCCGACGCCGATGCCTTCGGCGCGGGCCGCCAGCCAGAGGTTCTGGACCGCGCAGGCCGCGCTCAACCGGTCCATGTCCGGCTGGGCCGTACGGCCCAGGGGCGTCTCCTTCAGGCGCTGGCGGTCGCAGGTGACGCAGAGGTTGAGGGCGCTTTCCAGGATGCCTTCCAGCTTTAGCTTGAGGTAGCTCTCCCGTTTCTCCGGCGGCATCTTCGAAGCCTCGGCGGCGCAGGCCCGGGCGAAGGCCTCGCGCACCCGAGTCCGGACGGCCGGATCCCGGACCACGAGGAAGTCCCAGGGCTGCATGAAGCCTACCGAGGGGGCCTGGTGGGCGGCGGAGAGGATGCGGGCCAGGATCTCGGGTGGGACGACGCCGCCGGAGAACTGGGCCCGGACGTCCCGCCTGCGGCGGATGGCCTCGTAGATCCCCTCGCGCCAGGCTTCCGGGAAGGCGCTCATGCCAGGCGCTGTCCCGCCCAGACGGCGCCCAGGCCCAGGACGAGACTGGCGCCGGCGTTGGTCAGCGCCAAACCGGTCGCGCCGGACTGCCAGAGCGTCATCGTCTCGGCGCCGAAGGCCGAGAAGGTCGTAAAGCCGCCCAGGATCCCGGGGACCAGGAAGGCCCGCGTGCCCTCGCCGAGCCCCTTGCCCAGGAGGATGCCGATCGCAAGACATCCCAGGACGTTCACGGCCAGGGTCCCGAAGGGGAAACCCCCGGGCTTCTGGAGGAGGGTGGAGAGGGCGTAGCGGACCGCCGCGCCGATCGCGCCGCCCAGGGCCACCAGGAGGATGCGGGGCATCCGAGCATCCTACCGTACGGGTTGCCCCCCGGGCCACGGCGCCGTACACTAGCCCGCCATGCCTGAACCCCTGGCCGAGACCGCCCAGCGCCTCAAGGCCAACATCGCCAAGGTCATCGTCGGCAAGCCCGAGGTCATCCGCCTCGCCCTCATCGCCCTCTTCTCCCGCGGCCACCTGCTGATCGAGGACGTGCCCGGCGTCGGCAAGACCATCCTGGCCCGCGCCATCGCCAAGTCCATCCAGGCCGACTTCAAGCGCATCCAGTTCACCCCCGACCTCCTGCCCTCGGACGTCAGCGGGGTCTCGATCTACAACCAGAAGACCCAGGACTTCGCCTTCCGCCCCGGGCCGGTGTTCGCCGAGATCCTCCTGGCCGACGAGATCAACCGCGCCACCCCGCGCACCCAGTCCTCCCTGCTCGAGGCCATGGAGGAGCGCCAGGTCACCGCCGACGGGATCACCCACACCCTGCCCGACCTCTTCTTCGTCGTCGCCACCCAGAACCCCATCGAGCTGGC
>JAHFOU010000088.1:0-2565 GCA_023261525.1 Planctomycetota bacterium
CCGGCAGGGCGGCGGCCACGCGCACGAACTCCCGGCGCTCCATTCCTGACCCCCGGGTGATGCCGGTGTCCCCCATCGCTAGGCCCCGGTCTGCTTCGAGGCCTTCAGGTGCTTGGCGAAATACTCCGAGAGGGCCTCGGGCCAGGGGCGGGGGCGCTGGCGGGTCAGGAGATGGTAGCGCTCCAGGTCCAGCACCGAGTAGGCGGGCCGGCGGGCGGGGCGGGGGAACTGGGCCGAGGTCACGGCCTCCACGGGGACATCGAGGCCGTCCATCTCCACGATGGCCTGGGCGAAGGCGTGCCAGGAGCAGTGCCATCCGTTCGTGAAATGGACGATGCCGCGGGCATGGACCTCGGCCAGGCGCAGGATGGCCTCGGCCAGGTCCCCCGTGTAGGTGGGGGCCCCGATCTGGTCGCGCACCACCTTCAGCGGCTCCCCGGCGCGGGCCTTGCGCAGGATGGTGTCCACGAAGTTGCGGCCCCCCGGGCCGTAGACCCAGGCCGTGCGCAGGATGGTCCAGGCCCCGCCCGCGTCCTTCACGGCCTTCTCCCCGGCGGCCTTGGAGATGCCGTAGGTGGAGATGGGCTTGGCCCTGGCGTCCACGGGATAGGGCTTCGACGCGGTGCCGTCGAACACGAAGTCGGTCGAGAGGTGGAGGAGGGGGACCAGGGCCTCCACGCAGGCCTTGGCCAGGACGCCGGGGCCCTCGCCGTTGACCTTGAGGGCCAGGGCCGCCTTCTCCCCCTCGCAGGCGTCCACGTCGGTGAGGGCGGCGCAGTTCACGAGCACGTCGGGGCGGTGGCGGTCGATTTGGGCCTTGGCCGCCTGGGCATCCAGGATGTCCCATTCCGCATGGGGTACCGAGATGGGCTCGTGGCCGCGCGCGCGGGCCGTCTCGGCCAGCATGCGCGCCACCATTCCGTTCCCGCCGGGGATCAGCACTTTCATGGACGCGCTCCTTCCGCCATCAGTGTACACCGGACCCAGCGCGCGGCGGAGGGTAGACTGGCTTTCGGTGGTTTTCACGGGGGGGACTCCCCGGGATAGGGGGAGCGCAGGGGCTTGGGGCCGATGGGGCTCCGGCCCGGGACGAGGAGGACGCAGGTCCCGTCCGTCAGCACCAGGGGGCCCTGGAAGCCGGGACCGCGTTCGACCACGGCCAGGCTGTCGGCGGGGCCGTGGCAGCTCAGGACCACGGCCGTCCCCGAGACCCGGACGCTGAACCGTCCACGGGTGATGGTGAGGGCCCAGGCCCCCGCCTGAAGCCTCAGGTCCTGCCCGGACGGCGGCGTTCCCCAGAGCAGTCCCTCGTCCAGCCTCAGCGTGCCGGAGGCGGCCAGGGACCCGTGGCTGGCGGGCTCGGCCCAGAGCTCGGCGCCGGGGACCGCGGTGAGGGTCATGGGGCCGATCCCCTCGTGGCTCCAGGGGATGGGCGGCGCTTCGGGCAGGGGCTTGGGCGGCGCGGGCGGGACCGGGAGGTGGCGGTACTCCCAGGCCGCTCCCGCGGCCAGGCAGAGGAGGAGGGCGAGGGCGAACAGGAGCTTGCGCGGGATCCTCATCGGGGGCGGCGCGGGTTCGTGGACCACCTCGGGGGCCGCCTGGACCGTGGGCGTGGCCTTCAGGCGCTGGCCGAGGTTCATGGGGACGGCCGGGGGCTGAAGCCCGTCCAGGAAGGTCCAGGCCTCCCGCAGGCGGCGCCCGGCCGCCATGCAGGGGGCGCAGGCGCCCAGGTGGGACTCCAGGGCGGTGCGCTCCGGCGCCGCGAGGGCGTCCGCGAGGGCGCCCGCCAGCAGGTCCTGGGCCTCGCTGCAGGTCACGGTGCGGGCATCGCCCGGGCGAGGGCGATGCGGGAGAGGCCGCGCTGGGCCTTGCCCAGGGCTTCCACGGGGGTGCATCCCAGGACCTCGGCGAGGTCCTGGGCGCTGGCGTCGTGGTACCTCAGGAGGAGGAGGGCCTCCCGGAACTCCAGGGAGAGATCCAGGAGGGCCGCCAGGCGGGGATCCCCGGACTCCGGCCCGCGCGCGGAGGCAGAGGCGGAGAGGCTGGTCTGCTGTCTGCAGGCGGCCAGGAGGATCTTCCAGAAGGCCCGCCTCCGCTCGGGCTGGGCGGCGGGGAGGCGGGCGGAGCCCAGGCGCTTGAAGGCCTCGGCCAGGCAGGAGGACGCGGCGTCGCTGCGGCCCGTGTAGGTCCAGGCAAACTCCCAGGCCGGGCGCCCGAACTCCTCCAGCAGGGTCTTCATGCCGGGATCCTGCCCGCGAGGGCGTCGTTCAGCTTCCCGCTGCGGAAGCCTTCGGGATCCACCCGGACCTCCAGGAAGCCCAGGGCCAAAAGGCCTTCGGTCAGGGATTCCAGTTTGGACCCCAGGTCCCCGAGGCGGTCCGGCGGCACTTCCAGGGAGGCCAGGCCGGCGTCGTGATGGCGGACCCGGCACTCGGGGAATCCCGCGGCCTTGAGCAGGGTCTCGGCCCGGTGCACCCGGTCCAGCTTGGGGGCCGTAACGGCCTGGCCATACGGGATGCGGGAAGCCAGGCAGGGTTGGGCGGGCTTGTCCCAGACGGACAGGTT
>JAHFOU010000088.1:2575-8435 GCA_023261525.1 Planctomycetota bacterium
TCGGCCTTGGTCAGGCCCGCCTCGGCCAGGGGGAAGAGGGCCCCTTGGGCGCGGGCCGCCGCCTGGCCGGGCCTGTGGTCCTTCAGGTCGTCGGCGTTCACGCCCAGCACGACGGCGTCCAGGCCCCGCTCACGGGCCAGGGGCTCCAGGACGGACATCAGCTCGGTCTTGCAGAAGGCGCAACGGTCGGCGGGGTTCGCCACGTAGCGCGGGTCGCGGAGTTCCTGGGTGCGGGCCGTCTCATGGGCCAGGCCCAGGGAGGCCGCCAGGTCCCGGGCGGCCTCCACCTCCTCTTGGGGCACGGCTTCGGAGGCGGCCGTGACGGCCAGGGCCCTCTTGCCGAGCTCCTGGGCGCAGACGGCGGCCAGCAGGGCGCTGTCGGCTCCCCCGGAGAGGGCGACCAGGGCCCCGCCCAGGTCGCGCACGCGCGACCTCAGCAGGGCTTCCTTGGCGCTCAAGGCGTCCAAAAGGGGAGCATCCACCCCTGCGATTATACGGGGGCGGCGGACGGCAGGACGGGCTATTCGAGCGTGAGCGGGTCGATCAGGAAGTGGTCCACCTGATCGTGGAACTCGCGCATGCCCTCGCGCCAACGGGCGCGGTGCTCGCGGTTATGGGCGCTGTCGAAGTTGCAACCGCCCAGGGTGGCGGCGGCCAGGACCGGAAGACACCAGAGC
Organism: Planctomycetota bacterium; assembly: GCA_023261525.1. Taxonomy (GTDB): domain Bacteria; phylum Planctomycetota; class SBBH01; order JAHFOU01; family JAHFOU01; genus JAHFOU01. The sequence goes on from JAHFOU010000088.1 coordinate 3,253, forward strand.
CATGCACGCATGCTTCACCTCACTAAGCAGGACGACCTGCACCATACCGCTGGCGGGGGGGCGGAGTCAAGATTCCGCCGGTCCGGTCTCAAGTTCCCGCCTTCCCCAGCCGTAGAAGAGGAACGATGCGCCGCTTCATGGATTTCCTGGGTGCCCTCCGTTCGGATCCCGTCCGGGCCGCCCGCTGGGCCCTCCTGATGGCCCTGGCCTGGCTGGTCCTGAGGCCCCCGTTCTTTCCTCTTCTGGGCAACACCGTCTCCCTGGTGAGGCTGCGTTCGGAGCGGGCCGACCTGAGGCAGGAGCTGGACAAGACCGCCGCCGAGAACGCCAAACTCCGCGCCCGCCTGGTTTCCCTGCACGGCGCCGACCCCTTCGTGGTGGAGCGCCTGCGCCGCCGGTCCGGGCTGGCCCGTCCCGGCGAGTTCGACTACGCGGCCGTGGCCGAGGCCCTGTCCGCCGAGGCGGCCAAGGCAAATCCCCCTTGCCCGGCCCCCGGGCGCCGCCCAGAATAGCGCCGGCCCCGCGACACCAAGGAGATCGAGCATGCCGAGTCCGAAGAAGAAGCCCACCCCTCCCCAGGCCAAGGGCAAGCCGGCCCCGTCCAAGGGCGGCAAGCCCCTCCCCTCGGACAGCGAGTACGAGGCGGCCCCCTCCAAGCGGGGCGGCAAGTCCTCCTCCTCGGAAGAATAGGGGAGAGTAGCCCGTGGACAGCGTCCTCAACCAGAGCGAGGTGGACGCCCTCCTGGCCGCCTATCCGGAAGGCGGGGCGGCTCCCGCGCCGGGGACCTCCCCCCATCTGGAGGAGGGCCCTGCCGCCGTCACCCTCTACGACTGGAAGCGCCCCGAGCGGGTCTCCAAGGACCAGATGCGCTCCCTGGAGAACCTCCACGAGGTCTTCGCGCGGAACATGGGCGCCAGCCTGAGCGCTGACCTGCGCACCATCGTGGACGTGAAGCTGGCCTCGGTCGAGCAGCTGACCTACAGCGAATTCATCATGTCCCTGCCGAACCCGACCTGCTTCAACCTCCTCTCCGCCAAGCCCCTGGAGGGCGAGGTGGTCCTGGAGATCAACCCCTCCATCATCTTCTCCATCATCGACCGCCTCCTCGGGGGGGGGAAGGACGCGGCCGCCCCGCCCGACCGGCCCCTGACCGAGATCGAGCTGGGGATCGTCCGGCGCATCATCACCAAGGCGCTCGAGCAGCTCCGCGTCGTCTGGGCCCGCATCAAGCAGATCCAGTTCTCCCTGGTGGAGACCGAATCCAACCCCCAGCTCAGGCAGATCGTCCCGCCCAACGAGGTGGTGGTGCTGATCTCCTTCGAGATCACCATGGGCGAGGCCTCGGGCAGCATGAACCTCTGCATCCCCTTCATGGTGGTCGAGCCCATCATGCAGGCCTTCGCCATCCAGAACCTCTTCACGGTGTCGCGGGGCCACCACTCGGCCTCGCACGGGGAATCCATCCGGGACGCCCTGGTGGACTCCCAGCTGGACTGCGTGGCCTACCTCGCGGAGACGACCATCACCACGCGGGAGCTCCTGGCCCTCAAGGAAGGGGACGTGATCCAGACCCTGAAGCCGGCGGACAGCACCCTGATGATGTCGGTGCGGGGACGGCCGAAGTTCCGCGGACTGCCGGTGCTCTACCGCGGGAAACGGGCGCTCAAGGTCACCAGTCCCGCGGGACCCCACGAACATATCTGATTTTTCCCCGCGGCGCGGGGACGGGGTGGGTATGGTAAGCCGATGCTTCGGGACCCCGATGACGCCCTGCTGAGGGACTGCCTCTCCGAACAGCCCGGGGCCTGGGAGGCCTTCCACGCGCGCTTCACGCCCCCGCTCTCGGCGGCCTGCCGGCGGGCCCTGGCCCGCGCGGGCCGGCCCTCGGGCGCCCAGGAGACGGCCGACATGCTGCAGGCCGTCTTCGTCCACCTTCTGGAGGATGACCTCCATGTGCTCCGGGCCTACCGGGGGGAGTCCGGGGTGCTCACCTACCTTTCCGTCGTCGCCGTCAACCTGGTCTGGAAGGACCGCCTGCTGAGGCTGGCGCCGGGAGGCGGGGAGCTCCTGGCCGACCGTCCCGCCCCCGACGCAAATCCGGCGGCGCGGATGGAGGCCGGGGAGGCCCGGGAACTCCTGGGGCGGGAGCTCGGGAAGCTTCCCGTCCGCGCCCGCCTGGCCCTGACCTTCCAGGCGGAGGGGGCCTCGATCCGCGAGGTCGGCCTGGCCTTGGGTCTGTCCGAGGTGGCCGCAGCCCAGCTCCTGAGCCGGGCGCGGGCCTCCCTGAGGCAGAAGCTGGAGGCAGGGGGCATCAAGGAAGGGGGAGGTTAAAAAGGGGAAATACCCTGTCAGGACCCCCCGGCCCCAGGGATCCAACCGTCATGGACACATCCCCTTCCGTCTGTCCCTCCCTCGAAACCCTGGCCGCCGGTCTGGATGGAGGCCTCAGGCCCCAGGATCGCGAGGCCGTCGAGGCGCATGCCCTGGCCTGCGCCCGGTGCAGGCTTCTGCTCCTGGAGGCCGGGATTTCCGTCTCGGAAGCCCGCCAGCTTCCGGCGGTGCGGTCCCGCCTGCCGGGCGCCCTCTGGCGAGCGGTCGCGGCCCTCCTTCTCCTGGCGCTTTCCGTCGCCTGGATGGCCCGCGGGCGCAAGGGCCTGCCGGGCCCGTCGGGCGAGGAAGGGGGTCCGGCTCCCACGGGCCTCTCCTCCACGGGCTTGTTCCCCGGATCCCTGGGGGCCGGGGGTGGGGCGGACGCCGGTCTGATGGCCGGGATGGATCTCCTGCTGGAGCCTGGCGCCTTGGCCTCCACCGCGGGTCCCGGGCGCTGTGTCCGCCTGGAGGCCGGCATGCTGTGGATGGAGGTGTCGGACGGCCAGCCGGCCCTGCTTCAGCTTCCCGCGGGCGGCGCGGCCCTGGTGACCGGCTCCGTGGCCGTCGAGGTTCTCCGGGCCCCTGCGGCGACCGCGTCCGCTTCGTCGGTCTGGAAGGGTTTTCTGGAGAGCGCCTGGGCGGGGGAGGATGCTCCGTCCGTCCTCCTCTGGGTGCTGGAAGGCGGGGTCGAGGTCCTTGCGGAGGGGAAGCCCCTGCGGGTTGCGCCGGGCTCGAAGCTGGCCTGGGTCCGAACGGGTGCGGGGATGGGGTGGCGTCGGGAGTCCCCCGCGTTCTCGGAGACGGGAGAGCTCCAACGGCGCCGGATGCTGGCGGCCGCGGCCCTGCCCGTCCGTGACCTCCTGCCTGCCGGGAGTCGTCTGGCGGAGAGCCGGGTTTCGGGAGGGCTCGATTCACCCGTCCGCTACCGCTGGGTGACGGAGCTGAAGGCCCGGGACGCTTCGGGCGAGGTGGGGTTGACCCTCCCCGTGGAGGGGGGATGGGTCCAGTGGGTCGTGGGCCTGGCGGGCACCCCGCCCGGGGAGCGCGAGGTCGTGGAGGTCACCTGGGACGGGCGCCAATTCCGCGGCCGGGTGAACGGCCGCACGGTGCTGGTGCTGGGGAAGGACCGCCTGAGGGATATCCTGCGTCCCGTGTCCGCCGGTTGGGGTCTCCAGGTCTGGGGTGGGGGCGTGACGGTGGTCCGCTCCGGCCTGAGGGACAGGTCGTGACACGCCGGGGCCTCGCCCTGCTGGTGGTGATCGGCGTCCTGGGCGTCCTGGCCCTCCTGGCGGTGGCCTTCGTGACCATGGCTCAGCTGGAGCGCAGGGCCTCCGGCCAGCGGGTGAATGCCACGAAGGCCCTGTTCCTGGCGCGAAGCGGCTTGGAGGATGCCACGGCCCGCCTGGCCGCCGGCCAGGATGCCTCGAGGCCGGAGAGCGTCTACGGCGGGGAGAACTGGGACGGCTCGGAGGATGGCCTGCTGTCCGGCTGGGAAGCCCAGCAGGAGCTCTATCATCCCACCGGGACCGGGACGCGGGCGGACGGAGAGGTCTGTCCCGTCCAGCAGGCCCTGCGCCCGAGCTTTTTCGTGGGGGCGGGGGTGATTCCCTATACGTTCGGCAGCTTCATGGGGATGAGGGCGATTCCCGCCACGCTCACCGTGGACGGGCGCCAGCGGGGATATTCAGGGACCCTGGCTCCCAGCGCCGGCGGCGCGGACGCCTACACCCTCAAGGTGAGCCTCCAGGGGGGGCTCTACCTCAACGGGGGCGACCCCTCGGTGCATTCCGATCCCGCGTCCGACACGGACTACAACGTGACCCTGAGGCGCATGCTGGGGACCCTGGCCGAGGCCATCGACCGGGAGGATGGGAGCAACGACGGGCTCCCCGTGGACCAGACGGACGGGGAGAACCTGATCGGCCTGAGGCCGTCCTCGGGTTGGCAGGGCTGGGCTCAGGTCCGGACCCTGGCCCTGGGGGGCGTGCAGGCCAAGCTGGACGCCCTGAAGCCGTACCTCGCGCTTCAGGCCTGGGTGGACCGCAAGGTGATCGCCCCGAACGAGCCCGGATGGACCTGGGACAAGGCCTACCAGAGCTGGGCGGACATCAAGCTGGACCACACCGAGACGACGCCCGGGAGCCGGGCCCCCGACTTCGAGCGGATCCGGGGGAAGGTCGTGGGCCGGGCCCCCGTGGACCTGGCCTGGGCCCGGACGCGACGGCCGGTCCTGATCGCCCTGATCGCCGGCTTGAGCGGGATGTACCTGAAGGAGAACACCGCGCTGCCCATCGACTATCCGCCCGGGTGCATCCTGTCCTCGCCCATGGACCGCGTCGGCAACCTTCATGCCGTCCAGTTCACCAATACCTGGGCTCCCGCGGACGACTGCCAGGTGGCGGCGTCCTGCATCCTGGCCTTCACCTCGGAGCTGGATACCTGGGACCGCTGGAACGCCTTCTGCGATACCCTTCCCCTGAGCGGCACTCCCGGCCAGCCCGAGTGGCTCCAGGCCAAGAGGGACACCCTCAAGGCCAACTTCAATCCCAACAGCGACCTGAACAAGTTCGGTCCGAACACCTCCCTCTGGCGCTCGGTGGACAAGGGGGACCTCCTCGCCTATTCCACGGAATTCAGCCTTCTGCCGTCCATGGCCGGCGCCCAGGAGGTGGAGAGCGTGGGACGGGTGCTGGCCCGGGACGGCCGCCTCCTGGCCAGCCGGATCCTGACGGCCACCCTCGCCCCCTCGCCCCGGATGACCCTCACCACCCAGGGGGAGTTCGTCTGCGAGAGCCTTGGGGACCTCTCCTTC
>JAHFOU010000089.1 GCA_023261525.1 Planctomycetota bacterium
GCATGTCCACCGTCGCCAGGCCCACGCATCCATCCAGGACGGAAGGCCTGGCGGGCAGGGCGGTGGGCGGGGACGGGTAGGTGGTCACGGCAAGGCCCCTCCCCGGGGCCAGGGTATCCCAGGCGGACGCCGACGCCCCGCTGGTCTGGAGCAGGGCATCGGTCGAGAGGGAAAGGTAGCTCGAGGGGGTCAGGTCCGTCCGGCGCCCCGCCACGAAGTCCCGCTGGCTCGTCTGCCTCAGGAGCGCGTAGGCCTCGGCGGTCTGGCCCAGCGTGGCCTGGGCCAGGAGGCGCCCCTCCCGGTCGAGCACCCGGCCCACGGCGGAGATCCGGAAGGTCCCCGTGGGCCCCAGGCTCCCCTCGGTGGACCAGGCGACGAGATCCGACTTGTCGATCCATTTCCAGAGGAGCTGGTCCGGAACGTTCTTGTTCAGATCCGCATTCGGGTCGAAGTTGGCCTTCAGGAGATCGGCCCCGTTGAGGTTGCCTCCGCCGTAGATGGAGTCATGGTTCCCTTCCTCCAGCACGACGGTATGGATCACCGAAGGGACCAGGCTGTCGCAGAAGGCCCCGAAGGCGCCCCAGGTCCGGAAGGGGGCGGGCTGGAGCCCCGCGGCGGCAAAGCACCCCGAGAGGTCCCGGCCGCTGCGGAAATCCAGGATCGCGGAGACGACCCCGGACGTGATCGTGGGCGAATATTCACAATGCTCCGGAATGCCGGGGCGGTGCCAGGTCGTGCCCTGGAGGCCCGAGATCAGGGCCGCCAGCACGGGGCGGGCGGCGGCGTTCAGGTTGACGGGCGGGCGTCCCCCGGCCTCCAGGCCCAGGGCGCATCGCCCCTTCTTCACGTCGCTCAAGGAGGCGCAGCCGGGCTCTCCCGCATAGCCGTTCGGATGAAGCACCTGGCGATCCGTCCAGGTGGACAGGGTGATCCAAGGCGAAAGGTCCAGGGTCGTGTTCGAGGCGGCCTGAAGCTGGGCGAGGGTTCGGTAGCCCCCGACGGGACGGTTCTGGAGGGCCAGCATCCCCAGGTTCGCGATGCCCAGCTCCGGCTGCTGGCCCAGGACATCCAGGATCCTGGCCAACTGGAAGTTCCAGCCCATCCCCGTGTCCTTGGGATTGGCCGGGTTCGTCCTCACGTCCGGGTCCCGATGGTCCGGGATCCCGTCGCCGTCCCGGTCCTGGGTGTCCAGGAAGCCCCCGTTCACATGGATCTTGGCCGACTCGTCCTCCACCTTGATCGCATAGGCATTTCCCCCCGGTGCCAGATCGCCGGCCAGCAGGCCGCTGTGCCCGCGAAACTTCCCGTTCACGGCGTCCGTGGCCGGAGTCGGGGCGGGCAGGGCCCGAGAGAAGAAGGAGGGCCTCAGGGCATGCCGGACGGGGCAGGTCTCGACGTCCAGGATCCCGGCGCGAAAGACCTCCTGGGCGGATTCGAAGGCGGTCAGGGGCCCGCTGGAGGCAGGATCCCAGCGCTCCCCGCCGTAGCCGTTCTCCAGGGCCGTGGGATCCTGCCCGGCCGTGAGGCGGGCCAAGGCATCCTCGATCCCCGAACGGGCCAGGAGCAGGGCCTTGACGCTGTGCAGGCGCTGTTGGGAAGCCCTCCGCTCCAGGCGGGCCAGGGTCACGAAGGAGGTCGCCAGGACGGCCAGGATGCCCAGCGCGCCCACGACCACCAGCAGGACGAGGCCTCGCATGGGCTTCATGAACCGTTGGATCCCTTGACACGGGGATTCATGACACCCTTTTGTCACATTATTTGACAGTCCCTCGGCACGCAGGGACATTCGCGCCCGTGTTCCGGAAAATCCTGATCGCCAACCGCGGCGAGATCTCCCTGAGGGTCCTGCGCGCCTGCCGGGAACTCGGCATCCCCGCCCTCAGCGTCTATTCCGAGGCCGACCGCCTCAGCCCCCACGTCCTGTCCGCCGATGAGGCCGCCTGCATTGGGGCCGCGCCGCCCAAGGACTCCTACCTCAACATCCCCAACCTCCTGACCGCGGCCAAGGCCGCCGGATGCGACGCCGTCCACCCCGGCTATGGCTTCCTCTCCGAGAACCCCGAGTTCGCCGAGGCGGTCGAGAAGGCCGGCCTGACCTTCATCGGCCCCACCCCCGCTGTCATGCGTCGGCTGGGGGACAAGCTGGGTGCGAGAAGGTTGATGAAGGATGCGGGGCTTCCCGTGGCCCCGGGAAGCCTGGAGACCTCCGAGAACCCCGACCGCCTGCTCGCCGATGCCAAGGCCGCCGGCTGGCCCGTCTTCCTGAAGGCGGCACGAGGAGGGGGTGGCCGCGGCATCCGCCTGGCCCAGGACGAAGCCGCCCTGCGCGCCGCCGTGCCCACGGCCATCGCCGAGGCCCGCACGGCCTTCGGTTCCGGAAGCCTCTACGTGGAGCGTCGCATTGCCCCCGCCCGCCACGTGGAGGTCCAGATCCTGGGCGACCGCCACGGGAACATCGTCCACCTGGGCGAGCGCGAGTGCTCGGCCCAGCGGCGGAACCAGAAGCTCCTGGAGGAGACCCCCTCCCCCGCCCTGGACGCCAAGACGCGCAAGGCCCTCTGCGAATCCGCCGTGAAGGGCGCCAAGGCCGCCGGGTACGTGAACGCGGGAACCATGGAGTTCCTGCTCGACGCGGAAGGGAAGTTCCACTTCCTGGAGATGAATCAGCGCATCCAGGTGGAGCACGCCATCACCGAGCTCGTGACCGGGCTGGACCTCGTGAAGCTCCAGATCCGGGTGGCGGCCGGGGAGAAGCTCCCCTTCGCCCAGGAGGACGTCCGTTTCCAGGGGCATGCCGTGGAGGTCAGGGTCTGCGCCGAGGACCCTGCCTCGGGCTACCTGCCCTCCTCCGGCCGCCTCTCGGAACTCCACCTTCCTTCGGGGGCCTTCGTCCGCTGCGACGCCGCCCTGCGCACGGGCCAGGACATCGGCCTCCACTACGACTCCCTCCTGGCCAAGCTCTGCGTCTGGGCGCCGGACCGCGCTGAAGCCCTGGGCCGGATGGCCGCCGTCCTGGCCGAGACCCGACTCCTCGGGGTGAGGACCACCCTGCCGGCCTTCCGGGCCCTCCTGGCCCACCCGGGGTTCCGGGCCGGACGGTACGACACCTCCACCCTGGAGGGCCTTGCGTCCGCGGAACTCCCGCCCGGGATGCTCAGGGCCGCGGCCGTCGCCGCCGCCCTCCTCGAACAGGCAAGGCGGGAAGGCCGTCCCCTGCCCGTCCAGGCCGCCGGAGCCTGGGCCCATTCCGCCCGCCGGGCCTCCCTGAGGGGGAAGGCATGATCTGGCACGTCACCGTCTCTGGAAAGCCCGTGACGGTGGATCTCGGGAAGGAGCCCTCGGCCAGCCTCACACCCCTCGGCGGGGACCTCCACCTCCTGGCCCTGGACGGGAAGTCCTGGGTGGTCCGCGCCGAGGACGGCGCCCTCTCCCTGGGGGATCTCCGCCTGGAGGTCTCGGTCGAGAGCGACCTGGAACGCCGCCTGGCTTCCGCGCGCGGGAAGGAGGCTTCGGCCCGGGGCCCCGAAACGGTCAAGGCCCCCATGCCCGGCATCGTCAGCCGTCTGGCGGTGGCCCCGGGCCAGCCCGTGAAGGCCGGCGATCTCCTCCTGGTCCTGGAGGCCATGAAGATGGCCAACGAGGTCCGGGCGCGCTCGGGCGGCAAGATCCTCTCGGTCTCCGTCTCCGCCGGTCAGGCCGTGACGGCCGGGGAAAGCCTGCTTACGCTCGGGTAGGCGTCGGCCCCTTGAGGAAATTCGCCAGGAGCCTCCCTCCCTCCGGGCTTAGGAAGGACTCCGGATGGAACTGGACGCCCCAGAGCGGCAGGGTAGCGTGGCGGAAGGCCATCAGGGTCCCGTCCTCGCTCCAGGCGCAGGGGAGCAGTTCCGACGGCAGGGAAGCCTCCTCCACCGTCAGGGAATGGTAGCGGGCGGCCTCGAAGGGGCTGGGCAGCCCCGCAAACAGCCCCCCGCCGTCGTGCCGGATCCTCGAGGTCTTCCCGTGCACCGGGGCCTGGGCCCGCGAGACCCTGGCCCCGTACGCCAGGGCAATCACCTGATGCCCCAGGCAGACGCCCAGCGTCGGGATCTTCCGCTTCCAATGTTCCAGGGCCTGCCGGGAGACCTCCGCCGCCTCCGGACGCCCCGGCCCCGGGGAGAGGACCAGATGGGTGGGATCCGCCAAGGCCGGCAGTTCCCGGACCACCGAGACCTCCGCGCCCAACACCTCGAAAGCCTGGGCCAGGTTGTGGGTGAAGGAGTCGAGGTTGTCGACCAGGAGAAGGCGGGGCCTCACCCCAGGGCCTCCAGCAGGACCCCCTTGAGATAGCGGGTCTCCGGCACTTCCAAGAGCACCGGATGGTCGGGCGGCTGGGCCGTCTCGGCGAGCACCCGCATGCTCCTGCGGGCATCCAGGGCGGCCGCACGCAAGACCTCCAGGAAGGCCTCGGGCGTGACCCGCTGGGAGCAGGAAGCCACGAAGAGCCAGCCGCCGGGCTCCAGCATCTTCAGGGCCCTCAGGGCCAGTTCCTTGTAGGCCGCCAGCCCCTTGTCCAGGTCCTCCTTGGACTTCACGAAGGGCGGAGGGTCCAGGACGATGCCGCCGAAGCGCTCGCCCCGGTCGGAGGCCTCCCGCATCCAGTCGAAGGCGTTGCCTTCCTCGAGCACGGGGTCCAGGCCGTTGGCCTGGGCGTTGCTCCGCGCCCTCTCCAGGGCCGGGCCGGAGCCGTCCACGCCGATGGCCTCGCGCGCGCCCGACTGCAGGGCCGTCAGGGTCCAGATCCCCTGGTAGCAGAACATGTCCAGGACGCGCCGGCCCGCGCAACGGCCCCGGATCAGGGGATAGAGGGCGCGCTGGTCCAGGTACAGCCCGGTCTTCTGGCCCTTCCAGGGATCCACCAACAGCTTGAGGCCGGCCAGGGTCACGGGGATCTCCGGGGGCGTGGTGCCGAGGACCTGGACCACCTCGCGGGAAAGGCCTTCCCGCTCGCGGGCCGCCAGCTCATGCCGGGCCAGGACCGAGCTCACGCCGGCCTCGGCCTTGAGGGCCTCCGCGATCTGAGGGAGGCGCCGGTCCATGCCCGCGATGGTGGCCTGGATCACGGCATGGCTCCCGTAACGGTCGACGACCAGGCCGGGAAGGCCGTCGGCCTCGGAGGCGACCAGGCGGACGGCCTCCTCGCCGGGCAGGTCCCGCTCCCTCAGGGCCCTGGCTTCCCGGATCCGGCGGGCGAAGAGGTCGGCGTCGATGGCCTCGCCCGCCTTCCGGGTGACCAGCCTCAGGGCCAGGGGGCCGGGGCTGAGCAGGCCGCGTCCGACGAAGTTCCCGGAAGCGTCGCTCAGGTCGGCGTCGTCCCCCGGGACCGCGCCGAGGGCGGGCAGGGTCTCCTCCAACTCCCCGGCGAAGACCCAGGGGTGGCGGGCGGAGACGCAACGGGCCCTTGCGCCCCGGCGCAGACGGAGTTGGTGAGTCACGGGCGGCATCCTACCCGATACAATCCCCCTCCTCATGATCCTCGCCAGCCGCGCCAGCACCCTGGCCCTCGTCCAGACCGAGTCCGTTGCCGCGGACCTCAGGCGCATCCACCCAGGATTGGACGTGCGTGTGGAGACGATCCGCACCCGCGGGGACGCCGAGACCGCGGCTCCGCTCTGGGCCGTGGGCGGCCAGGGGCTCTTCACCCGGGAGCTGGAGGAGGCCCTGAGGGCGGGAAAGGCCGACGCCGCCGTCCACTCCCTCAAAGACATGCCCACCGCCCTGCCGGAGGAGTTCGATCTGCTCATCCCCCGTCGGGCCGATCCCCGCGACGCCCTGGTCACGCGGGATGGTGCGACGCTGGAAACCTTGCCCAAGGGAGCCGCCGTGGGCACCTCCAGCCTGCGCCGCATCGCCCTCGTCGTCACCAGCCGGCCCGACCTGGCCCCCCGGAACCTGCGCGGCAACGTGGACACCCGCCTGGGCAAGGTCGCCTCGGGCGAACTGCCCGCCGCCCTCCTGGCCGCCGCCGGCCTCGAGCGCCTGGGCCGTCTCCCCGAAGGCGTCCGGGCCCTCCCCCTGCCGGCGGACCGTTTCGTCCCCGCCCCGGGCCAGGGGGCCCTGGGCCTGGAGTTCCGCAAGGGGGATGAGGTGACCCGGAGGCTGCTGGAACCCCTGAGGGACGCGGCAGCGGAGACGACCACGGCGGCCGAGCGCGCCCTGATGCGCCGCCTCCAGGCCGGTTGCCATGTCCCCCTCGGGGCCCATGCGGTCCTGGAGGGGACCTCCCTCACCCTCCACGCCTTCCTGTCCTACCCGGACGGCCGCAAGGTCCTGCGCCTGTCCGAGACCGGGCCGGCCTCAGCCCCCCAGGCCCTGGCCGAGACCCTGGCCGTCCGCCTTCTCGATGCGGGCGCCCAGCCCATCCTGGATTTCGCCCGGGCCGCGGTGGAGAAGGCCATGGCCAAGGAGCGCACGTGATCTCCGCCCCCCTGCGCTTCGCGCCCATCCTCAAGGACAGGCCCTGGGGCCAGGAGATCTGGTGGGTCGCCGACCGCCCCCAGGACGCCAGCCAGGTTTCGGAAGGCCCCTTCGCCGGGTCCACCCTCCACGACCTCATGGCGACCGAGGCGGAGTCCCTCCTCGGTCCCCAAGCCCGTCGCGGCACCCGATTCCCCCTCCTCATCAAGACCCTGAAAGCCAAGGACTGGCTCTCCATCCAGGCCCATCCCGCCGACGGCCCCGAGGCCAAGACCGAGGCCTGGTACGTCCTCGACGCTTCTCCCGCCGCCGAGGTCCTCCTGGGCGCGGACGGCCCCGTGGATCCTGCCCGCCTGCCGGCCGGGATGCGCCGGCATCCCCTGCGCCGTGGCGATGCGGCCCTGGTGCCCGCGGGAACCCCCCACGCGGTGGGGCCCGGCCTGACCCTGGCCGAGGTCCAGCAGAACGCCGACACCACCTACCGCCTCCACGACTGGGGACGCACGGACCGCACCCTCCAGATCCGGGAGGCCCTGGCGGCCATCGCCAAGGCCGCGAATCCCCCCGCTCCCCGCCCCCTCGCGGAGGCCGGCATTTCCTGCCCGTCCTTTCGCCTCTCCCTACGCGGACTGCCCTGGAAGGCTCCGGGTGGGCGCTGTGTCCTGATCGGCGCGGCCGAGGGCAGTTTCCAGATCTCCTGGGCCGGCGGGCGGACCGCCCCGCTGTCCGAGGGCTGGTGGCTCCTGCCGGCCTCCCTGGGCCCGTACGTCCTGGAAGGCGAAGGCTCGGTCCTGGAGGCCTCCGTATGAAGCGCATCGACCATTCCCACCTGGCCCCTCCCCATCCCCGCAGCAAGCTCCAGCCCGTGGAGACCTCGGACTCCCCCTTCGCCGAGCGCCTGCACAAGCTCCTGGCCCACGCCGGCATCGCCTCCCGCCGCGCCTGCGAGCGCCTGATCCTGGAAGGCCGGGTCAAGGTGGACGGTCGGACCGTTAAGGAGCTGGGACTGAGGGTGGATCCCCGACGCCAGAAGATCCTCTTCGACGACGAACCGGTGCGTTTCGAGCGCCGGGTGGCCTTCGCCCTGTACAAGCCCAAGGGCATCCTCTGCACCAACGCGGACGAGCTGGGACGCATGAAGGTCAAGGACCTGATGCCCGTCGTCTCCCTGAGGGTCTATCCGGTCGGGCGCCTGGACAAGGAGAGCGAGGGGCTCATCCTGGTGACCAACGACGGGGCCCTGGCCCTGCGCGTCACGCATCCGCGCTATGGCGTCACCAAGATCTACGAGGCCTGGGTGAAGGGCCTGGTCACCGAGGATGAGGTCAAGAAGATGCGCAAGGGCGTCCACCTCTCGGAGGGCCTGGCGGTCCTGGAGGCGGTGCAGGTGATCTCCCGCCACCCCGAGCAGAGTCGCGTGCGGATGGTGCTGAAGGAGGGCCGCCGCCGCGAGATCCGCCGCATCCTGGCCAAGGTCGGTCATCCTGTACGTCGTTTGGTCCGCACGGCCATCGGCCCGGTGCGCCTGGGGGACCTGGGTCCCGGCCGCTACCGGGAGCTGACCCGCGAGGAGATCGCGGAATTGACGGGAAAGGGACGGGGGGCTGAGGAGGCACAGGAATGAGCGCGCCTCTTCCCTCCCGGATCTTTTCCGTCAGCGCCCCCGTCCTCTTCCACCGCAAGGTCGGCCCCGGGCTCTGGCAACTGGGCATCCGCTCCAAAGAGATCGCCCGCGCCGTCAGGCCCGGGCAGTTCGTCAACCTGGTCCCTGGCCGGGGCTGGGATCCCCTCCTGCCCCGCCCGTTCAGCATCTTCCGGGTGGAGAAGGACGTGGTGGAATTCCTCATCCAGGTCGTCGGCAAGGGGACAGCCGCCCTCTCCCGGATCGAGGCCGGGGAGAGCCTGGCCTGCTTCGGCCCCCTGGGCCGGGGATGGGACATCCCCCGCTCCCGTGGGATCCGGCATCTGATGGTGGCCGGGGG
>JAHFOU010000090.1 GCA_023261525.1 Planctomycetota bacterium
CGGCCGAGGCGGCCCGGGGCCTGGGCCTGGCCTCCGTCCCCCTGCTCTGCGCCCAGGAGATCCCGGTGAAGGGCGCCCCGCGCCGCTGCCTGAGGATCCTCCTGCTGGCCCATGCCCGGCGGCGCCTCACGCCGGTGTATCTGAGGGGCGCGAGGAAGCTCCGCCCCGATCTCGCGGGAGACGCCTCATGATCATCGTCATGCGCCGGGGCGCCCCGCCGGAGCAGGTGGAGGCCGTCCGCCAGAGGATCCTCGCCATGGGGTTCAAGGCCCACCTCTCCCAGGGGGAGGAGCAGACCCTCCTGGGCGTGATCGGGGACGAGCGCCGCCTCTCCGCCGGCGTCTTCGAGATCCTGCCCGGGGTCGAGAAGATCCTGCCCATCCTGAAACCCTTCCGCATGGCGTCGAGGGACTTCCACCCTTCGGATACCGTCGTCCAGGTCGGGGCCGAGCGGGTCGGGGCCAAGGGCGTGGCCGTCATGGCCGGCCCCTGCGCGGTGGAGAGCTACGAGCAGACCCTGGCCATCGCCCAGGCCGTGAAGGCCAGCGGGGTCCGCATCCTGCGCGGCGGGGCCTACAAGCCGAGGACCTCCCCCTATGCCTTCCAGGGCCTCGGGCCCAAGGGCCTGGAGATCCTCTCCGCCGTGCGCAAGGAGCTGGACCTGAAGATCGTCACCGAGGTCCTGACCCCCTCGGACGTGGAGCTGGTCTGCCGCCACGCGGACCTCCTCCAGGTCGGGGCGAGGAACATGCAGAATTTCACCCTCCTGGCCGAGCTGGGCAAGGCCTCCAAGCCCGTCCTCCTGAAGCGCGGGATGATGTCCACGCTGGAGGAGCTGCTCATGTCCGCGGAATACGTCCTTTCCAACGGGAATCCCCACGTCATCCTCTGCGAGCGCGGCATCCGCACCTTCGAGCGGTACACCCGCAACACCCTGGACCTCTCGGCCGTCCCCCTGCTCAAGAAGCTCTCCCACCTACCCGTGATCGTGGATCCCAGCCACGCCACCGGGGTCAAGGATCTGGTCGGCCCCATGTCCCTGGCGGCCCTGGCCGCGGGCGCGGACGGCCTCCTGATCGATGTCCACCACCTGCCCGAGCAGGCCCTCTGCGACGGGGCCCAGGCCCTCCTGCCCGCGGACTTCGCCGACCTGGTCGGGAAGCTCAAGGGGGTGGCCACGGCGGTCGGCCGCACGCTGTGAGATCCGTCGCCATTGCGGGGATGGGCCAGATCGGGGGATCCCTGGCCAAGGCCATCCGGAAAACGGACCCTTCCGTCCGCCTCTTCGGCGCGGACTCCTCCCCCGCCGTGCGCCGCCTCCCTCCCGTCGACCTCCTGATCCTGGCCTGCCCGGTGCCGGCCATCCTGGCCCTGTTGGGAGAGATGCCGCGTTGGAAACGCCTCCCGAGGGCGGTGACCGATGTCGGAAGCGTGAAGCGCCCCGTCGTCCAGGCCATGGCCAGGCTCCCCCGCTCCGTCTCCTGGATCGGAGGCCATCCCCTGGCCGGGAGCGAGAACCCCTCGTCCAGGGCCGACCTGTTCCGGGGAGCGACCTGGGTGCTGACCCAGGAGCATCGCGGGGATGTCTCCGGGGTCGCCCGTCTGCTGAAGGCCCTCGGGGCGAAGCCGGTGACCGTGGAAGCGGCCCGGCATGACCGGGTCCTGGCACGGACCAGCCACCTCCCCTATCTCGTGGCCTGCGCCCTGGTGCGTTCGGCCGTCGCGGAAGGCATCCCGGCCCGGGACCTCCGTCTGCTCAGCGCAGGAGGATGGCGGGATATGACCCGCCTCGCGCTCTCGAACCCGAAGATGGCCGGGGGCTATGTGCAGGCGAATGCCGGTGAGGTCTCCCGGGCCCTGAACGCCCTGGTCCGAACCCTGCGGCGCCAAGACCGCCCTTGGGGAAACATCCAGGCCCTGGCCCGCAGGGCCCGACCCACCTGAGCGGAGGCGCTATTCCTTTTCCTTGAGCCCCTCGAGCCTCGTGATGAGAAGGCCCGTCACCCCGCCCTTGCTGTAGGCCGTCCCCCGGGCCCGGACCCGGCGGGCCAGGAAGGCCGTCAGGTCCACCGCCTGGGCGGCCTTCGGATCCACCAGGGAAAGGACCAGCTGGCCATCGTCCGTCAGGATGGCGCAGGTCGAGCCTTTGGCCAGGGCGGCCTTGGCAAGGTCCCGGGAAGCCTCCCCACGCCCTCCGGCCGTCAGGTAGGTGGAGAGGTCCACCACCTCCCCGGTCACCACGCGCTCGACGGGCCGGGCCGACTCGGCCGCCACCAGGGCACCGAGCAGAAGGGCGCCGGACAGGAGAAGGTACCTCACACGCATGGCCTCCGCATCCTAGGGCCCTCCGGCGGCGATTGCAACAGGGGCGCCAGGCCTTACAATCCCCCCTCGTGAGCCGACTCCTTCCCTGCATGCTCCTGTTCCTGGCCCTCCCGGCCTTCCCGGCCGAGCCCCCGCCCCTGGACCGCATCGAAGCCGTGGTCTCCTCCCGGATCCCCGAGGACACCCAAAGGACCAAGGCCCAGAAACAGGCCATGCAGGCCGCGGCGAACGCCCTGGGCGTCCGCCTGGACGGGGATTCCGTCCTGATCACCTCCATCACCCGCCGGGAGGTCTCCCAAAAGGCCGATCCGGAACTGAGGCGTCAGGCCGAGGTCTTCTCCGGTCCGGAGCTGAGGCGGCGCCAGGGCGAGACCTGGCGGGCCGTCCTGGCCGGACAGGTGGACCAGGCCCTCCTCATCCAGGCGGCCCTCGTCTCCCCCGGCATCGGGGTGGACGATGACGAGATCCGGGCCCAGATCCGCAGGCACCTGACGGACCTCAGGGTCCCCGACGAGGCCCACCTGGCCGAGCTCCTGGAGGCCCAGGGAATGACCCTGGCCGAACTGAAACGGGAGTACCGCGTCCAGCTCCTCTCCCGCCACTACCTGGACCAGGCCCTGAGACCCTCCCCGCCGCCCGGACCCGGCGAGGTGCTCCAGTTCTACGCGGACCACATCGCCGAATTCGCCACGCCCCAAGAGGCCCAGCTCCGTCAGATCGTCCTGAAGAAGTCCGCCTTCCCGGACCGCCGGGCGGCAGAAGGGAAGCTGAGGGAGCTCCTGGCCGCCCTCCAGTCCGGAGGGGACTTCGGCGAGCTGGCCCGCAAGCACTCGACGAGCGCCTTCGCCGCGGAAGGCGGCCTCCTGCCCTACCAGCCGGTCGCCTCCCTGCGGGAGGACCTTCAGAAGCTGGTGAGGGACTGCCGTTCGGGGCACGACTGCGTGGTCCTGGAAACCGCCGAGGAATACGTGATCGTCCGGGTGGACGGCCTGCGCCAGGGGCATCCCCGCCCCAGTGACGAGGTCCAGGACGAAATCCTGGAACGCATGCGACGGAGCGACCTGGAGGAGCGGCGCACCCGCATGATCCAGCTTCTCCGGCTGCGCGCCTCCATCCGGCTCACGCCGGAAGACGCGCCCTAGACATCAGATATCGCCGGACGATCGGACGGGTTTCCCCCGCTCAGGAGGAGCTGCTGCTGATCTTGTCCATCATCTTGATCAGGGGCAGGAAGAGGGCGACCACGATGAAGCCGACCGTCAGCCCCAGGAAGACGATGAGGAGGGGCTCGAACAGGCTCATGAGGCCCGCCACCGCGGCGTCGACCTCGTTGTCGTAGTTGTCCGCCACCTTGGTGAGCATCTTGTCGAGGTCGCCCGTCTCCTCGCCGACCTCGATCATGTGGATGACCATCTCGTCGAAGACCTTGGACTGGCGCAGGGGCTCGGCGATCGTGTCGCCTTCCCGGATGGAGTCGTGGACATCGCTGACGGCCTTCCCGATGACGGCGTTGCCCGTGGCCTCCTTCACGATGGATAGGGCCTCCAGGATGGGCACGCCGCTCGAGATCAGGATGCCCAGGGTCCTCGAGAACCGGGAGATCACGGCCTTGCGGATGATGATGCCGAACAGGGGAGCACGAATCTTCACCCCGTCCAGGGTGACCCGGCCGGTCTCGCTGCGGGCGAACATCCGCATGGCCATCCACGCGGCGAAGACGAAGACCGGGATCAGGAACCACCAGGCCAGCAGGAAGTTGCTGAATTCCTGGAGCATCATGGTCGGCAGGGGCATCTCGCCGATGTCGAAGCTCTTGAACATCTCCGTGAACTTCGGAATGATGAAGATCATGATGAAGAGCAGGATCAGCATGGCGATGATCATGACCGCGGCCGGATAGACCAGGGCGCCCTTCACCTCGCGCTTCAGCTTCTCGGTCTTCTCCTGGAACTCCGCCAGGCGCTGGAGGATGACGTCCAGGACGCCGCCCGCCTCCCCGGCCCGGACCAGGTTCACATAGAGCTTGTCGTAGATCTTCGGGTGCTTGGAGAGGGCCTCGGACAGGCTGGTCCCCCCCTGCACGTCGTCCGTGACGTCGATCAGGGAGTTCTTCAGGGAGCCCGGCTTGAGCTGGGCCTCCAGGATCTGCAGGGAGCGCACCAGGGGAAGGCCGGCGTCGGTGAGGGTGGAGAGCTGGCGGGTGAACTGGCAGAGCTGCTTGGCGTTCACCCCGCCGAGGGCCTTGGTCTTCCCCTTCTGCTTGACGACCGCCGTCGTGGCCGACCGCTTGCCTGCCCGCTCGCTCTTCTGCTTGACGTTGGTGGGGTAGTAGCCCTTCTTGCGGATCAGGCTGACCGCCTCCTCGTGGGAGGTGGCGTCGATCTCGTCCTTGACCTCCCGCCCCTGGCGGTCCATGGCCTGATAGGTGAAGATCGGCATACGGCCGGAAGTATAGCCGGACCTTCCGGTCAGGACAACCCCCTACTCCCGGCCTTCTTACTCCGCCATGTTCGTGGCCTTCGCGACCTCTTCGATGGTCGTGCGGCCGTCGTAGATGGCCAGCAGGCCGGAGTCCCTCAGGGTGCGCATGCCGCCTTCCCGGGCGGTGTCGCGCAGGACGCCCGTCGAGGAGCCGTTGATGATCTGCTCCCGGACGCGGTCGGAGATGTGCATGATCTCGTAGAGCGCCATGCGGCCCCTCAGGCCCGTGTTGTTGCAAGCCTGGCAGCCCTTGCCGGTGTAGAGCTTCTTCCCCTGGATCTGCTCGGGCAGGATCCCCAGTTCCATGATCACCTCGGGCGGCGGCTCGTACTCGATCCGGCACTCCCGGCAGATGGTGCGGACCAGGCGCTGGGCCACGATGCCTTCCAGCACGGCGGCCAGGAGGAAGGACTCCACGCCCATGTCCACGAGGCGGGTGATGGTCTGGGGGGCGTCGTTCGTGTGCAGGGTGCTGAAGACCAGGTGGCCCGTGAGCGCGGCCTGGATGGCCATCTGGGCGGTCTCCAGGTCGCGGATTTCGCCGATCAGGATGACGTCCGGGTCCTGGCGCAGGAAGGCCCGCAGGCAGCGCGCGAAGGTGACCCCGATGGCGGGGTTCACCGGGATCTGCACGATGCCGTCCAGGTTGTATTCGACGGGGTCCTCGGCGGTCAGGATCTTGGCGTCGATGCTGTTCATCTCGTTCAGGGCCGAGTAGAGGGTGGTGGTCTTGCCGGAGCCCGTCGGGCCGGTGACGAGGACGATCCCGTGGGGCCGGTGCATGAGCTCCCGGAAGGTCTTGATGTCGTCCTCGCGCAGGCCCACCTTGTTCAGGTCCAGGTCGATCACGCGCCGGTCGAGCACGCGCAGCACCACGCTCTCCCCGAACTTCGTCGGCAGGGTCGAGACGCGCAGGTCGATCGGGGCCCCCGCGACGTTCAGCTCGATGCGGCCGTCCTGGGGCAGGCGCCGCTCGGCGATGTTCATGTTCGCCATGACCTTGATACGGGAGGCCAGGGCCACCGCCAGGTGGCGCGGCGGGGGCATCATCTCGTAGAGCGCCCCGTCGATGCGCATGCGCACCTTGTAGTCGTCCTCGAACGGCTCGAAGTGGAGGTCCGAGGCCTGGGCCTTGATGGCCTGGATGAGGTAGAGGTTCAGGAGCTTGATGACCGGCACGGACTCGGCCATCTGCTGGAGGTCGGCCAGGTCGATGGACTTCCCGGTGCCCCCCTCCTCGACCTCCACGTTCCCGTCCGGGGACTCGAACTCCTTCATCAGGTTCTCGATCGACTCTTCCTGCCCGGCGTAGTTCTTCTCGATGGCCTTCTTGACGGCCTCCTCGCTGGAGACGGCCCCCTTCACCTCGCAGCTCGTCATGAACTTGAGGTCGTCCAGGGCGGCCACGTTGCGCGGATCGGCCATGGCGACCGTGAGGATGCCCTTCTCGAAGCGCACCGGCACGATGCGGTACATGTTCGCGATGGACACGGTGATCTTGTCCAGGACGGCGCGGGGGATGGAGATCTCGTCGAGGTTCACCACTTCCATGCCCGCCTGCAGGCCCAGGGCGCGCATGACGTCCTCGGGTTTGACGACCTTGAGCTCCTCGCTCAGGATCCTCCCGATCGCCCCGCCCTTCTCCCGCTGGGCCTTGAGGGCCTGCTGGAGCTGGGCCTCCGTCAGGAGCCCCATGCTCATGAGGATCTCCCCGATGGGGAGGTGCTTTTCGGAGCCGGTGGCGGCGCTGGCCATCGCTAGCCCCCCGCCCCCGCCAGGTCGGCCCGGCGGTCCTTGACCTTCTTCTGCAGGTCCTCCGGGTACTGGGAGAAGCGCATCATCTCGGCGTAGGCGATGCGGCCCTCGCGGAAGAGGTCGTAGAGGAAGTCGTCAAGCAGGACCATCCCCTGCTTGGAGCTGGTCTGGATCGTGGAGTCGATCCGGAAGCACTTGTTCTCGCGGATCAGGTTCTCGATGGCGGGGATCATCGTCATGATCTCGAACGCCGCGACGCGTCCCGTCCCGTCGGCCGTGGGGATGATCACCTGGGAGATCACGGAGACGAGGGAGGTCGCCAGCTGGGTGCGGACCTGCTCCTGCTGCTGGGTGGGGAAGGCGTCGACGATGCGGTTGATCGTGCGCCCGGAGCCGGTGGTGTGCAGGGTCCCGAACACCAGGTGGCCCGTCTCGGCGGCGGTGATGGCGGCTTCGATGGTCTCGAGGTCGCGCATCTCGCCGACCAGGATGATGTCGGGGTTCTGGCGGAGGGCCCGGCGGATGCCCTCCTTGAAGTCGGCCACGTCCACCCCGATCTCGCGCTGGGTGATGATGGACTTCTTGTGCTCGTGGTAGTACTCGATCGGGTCCTCGACGGTGATGATGTGCTTGTCCATCTCCTCGTTGATGAAGTTGATCATCGTCGCGAGGGTGGTCGTCTTGCCGCAGCCGGTCGGTCCCGTCACCAGGATGAGGCCCCGGGGGCGGTTCAGCAGGTTCTTGATGTGCTGGGGCAGGCCGATCTCCTCGAAGGTGCGGAACTTCGAGGGGATGAGGCGCAGGACCAGCCCCACGCAGCCCTTCTGCTTGAAGGCGCTGACGCGGAAGCGGGCCTGGTCGTCGAAGGCGAAGCCGAAGTCCGTCGTCCCCCCCCGGTCCAGCTCCTGCTGCTTCCGCTCGGGGGTGATGGACTTCATCAGGCCCACCGTATCCTCCGGAAGGAGTTTCGGAAGGTTGAGCGACCTGAGGCGCCCCTGAAGGCGCATCGTGGGCGGGATCCCCACCGTGCAGAGCAGGTCCGAACCGCCCTTGCTCACCATGGTGGTGAGGAGCCGCTTCATTTCCATGCTGACCGTCATGGGACTCTCCTCTCCTGCATCGCCTACTCGGGCTCTCCGCCCACGGTAGATTCCAGCACCTCATTAACGCTGGTGATGCCCTTCATCAGCTTGCGCAGGGCATCATGGCGCAGGGTGCTCATGTTCGAGGCGATGGCCGCCTTCCTCAGCTCGTGCACGGGCGCCTGCTTGAAGGCCATCTCGCGAAGGGAACGGTTCATCTCCATCAGCTCGTAGATGCCCTTGCGGCCGCGGAAGCCGGAGCCGTCGCAGTTCTCGCAGCCGACCGGGCGGTAGAGGGCCCGCCCCTTCAGGTCCTCGCGCCTCAGGCCGAGCAGTTTCAGCTCCGTATCGGGCGGCTCGTAGGCCTCCTTGCACTTCGAGCAGAGGAGGCGCACGAGGCGCTGGGCCATGATGGCCTGCACCGAGGAGGCCACGAGGAAGGACTTCACCCCCATGTCGATGAGGCGGGTGATGGCGCTGGGGGCGTCGTTCGTGTGCAGGGTGCTGAAGACCAGGTGGCCCGTGAGCGCGGCCTCGATGGCCATCTCGGCGGTCTCGGCGTCGCGGATTTCGCCGACGAGGATGATGTTGGGCGCCTGGCGCAGCATGGCCCTCAGGATCCTGGCGAAGTTGAACTCGATCGTCTCGTTCACCTGGCACTGGTTGATCCCGGAGAGGTGGTATTCGACGGGGTCCTCGGCCGTGATGATCTTGACGTCCGGCTTGTTCAGCTCCCCCAGCGCGCCGTAGAGGGTCGTCGTCTT
>JAHFOU010000091.1 GCA_023261525.1 Planctomycetota bacterium
ACTTCCTGGTACGTGGCCTCCTTCATCAGCGGCGGCACCGACGCGACGATGGACGAGTTCGCGGTCTGGGACTTCGGGGGGGCGCCTCCAGGCGGGGGTGCGGTCCCGCCCGACGCCCAGGCGGCGCCGTCCGTCCTGGCCCTCAGCCGCTACCAGGCGGGCCGGTACTACAAGGGGGCCCAGCACAAGCTGGTGGACGCCCCGGTCCTGCCCGCCGTAAACGACGAGGCGGCCTCCTGGCTGAGCGCTCCGCTGTCCCTGCCTGCCGGAGCTAGGCTCCGGAAGGTCTGCTGGACCTGGTACCGGCCCCTGGAGCTCCCCGACGACTACGCGGAGCTGGAGCTGGTGGATCCTGTCTCCCTTCGCTACCTCTGGGACAACGACCCGGCCCGGGGGCGGTCCACCCTGGGGGCAGGTTGGACGCCGGACCGCCAGGACTGGGAGGTCGGACGGGTGCTTCCCGCAGCCGCCCTGCGCCTGAGGGTGGTGTTCCGCCGGGTGACGCCGTTGGGTGGGGCCGCCGACGGCTCCCAGGTCCCCAACACGCCCCTCCTGGACTCTCCCGTCTTTGACGACCTCACCCTGGTCTACGATCCCCCGGGGGGGCCTCGGGTCCTGGCCTGGAGGGAAGGGAAGGACTGACCGCGAACCCTTCCATCCGGGCCGCCTGGGCCAGGGCGGGATTCAGGGTCACGAAGGGAAGATCCCTGGGCTTGTCCTCCGCGGCCGTCAGGGCCGCGGCCAGCTGGAGGGCGTCCGCGGCCGTCAGGGGATGGGCTTCCAGCAGGTCCTCGGCCCTCTGGCGAAGGGGCTGGGCGTCGCCCACCTCCGCCCAGGTGGGGGAGAGCTGGGCCAGGCGGCTGCGGGCCCTCTGCAGGGTCTGCCTCAGCACCCCCTCGCGCTCCTTGCGCTGGAGGAGGGCGGCCAGCTCCAGGCGGCTCAGGGTCCAGGTCAGGACGGCGGGATCGGCCTGGTACAGGCCCAGCAGGGGGGCCGAGGCGGTCTCGGGATAGACCAGGGGCAGGAGGGCCGAGGCGTCCCAGTAGCGCATCAGCGCCTCTCGTCCAGCAGGGGCGGGATCCCGCTGGAGGGGAGAGGCTCGTCCGGGGGCGGGAAGTCCAGGAAGTCCCCGGGGACCCTGCCGGCGCCCCGTTTGAGGACGCCGTGATCCTCCAGGCGTCTGAGGCGGGCCTCCTCCTCGCCGGATCCCGGGTGGGCCGGGGGGATGGGGATGAGGCGGGCCACCGGGGTGTCCCGGTCCAGGACCTCGATGACGGACCCTTTTTGGACTTCTTTCAGGTAGCGGCTGAGGTTGTTTCGTAACTTGGCGATTGTGGCGCTCTTCATAAGTACATAGTGGCTAATTTATGCTCTTGTGTCAAGAAAGCAAGGGGCCCGGGGAATTCCCCGAAAAGTCCGGTATGATGATTCGGAGATGACGCGCCGCGGCCTCGTCCTCTTGATCGTCATCGGGGTCCTGGGTGTCCTCGTGGTGCTGTCCGTGGCCTTCGTGACCATGGCCCGCCTGGAGCGGAAGGCTTCGGAGCAGAGGCTGAACGCCACGCGGGCCCTGCTGCTGGCCCGCAGCGGGATCGAGGACGCCCTGGCGAGGCTGGCGGGAGGCCAGGATCCCTCGCTGGGCGAGAGCCGGTATGGGGGCGAGGACGCCGACCTCTCCGGCGGGGCCCTCTCCGGCTTCGAGGCCGCCCAGGAGGTCTTCCGCTGCGGCACGGCGGACGTCGAGACCTGCCCCGTCCGCCACGCCCTGAGGCCCTCCTTCGCGGCGAGGTCGGGCCTGATCGGGGTGGATGGGCGCCAGCGGGGGGTTTCCGGAAGACTCTCAGCCGGGACGGCTGTCTACAGCCTGAAGGTGGAGGACGAATCGGCCAAGATCAACGTCAACGGGGGCTTCCTGGACGCCGAGGACCGCGATAACGACGGGATCCCGGACCACCGGGACCCCTTCGTGGCGGAGACGAGGCCTTTCCCGGCCAGCATTCCCGCCGCGGCGGCGGGAATCGGGCGGGGCTTCAACGGCCCGCTGGCGAGGATTCTGGGGATCCTGGTCAGTCAGCCCGAACTGGGCCTGCCGGCCCTGCCGACGGCGGGGACGGACATCCTCCTGGGCCGTCCGGCGGGGGGATACCGGTCCGTGGCCCAGGTCCAGGCCGTGCTCGGCACGACGGTCGACCTCTCCCCGTACCTGACCGTCTCCAGCTGGGTCGACGCCAAGGTCGTCCACCCGAATGCCTACGCGACGGAGTCGTCCCCGTACTTCGCCCTGAGCGAGCTGAAGAAGGCTCGCCTCCCCCTGCGCCTGGAGGAAGGGGGGCGCCCTCCGGTCAACCTGAACGCGGCCTCCCGGCCCGTCCTCGTGGCCCTGATCCAGGGGCTGAAGGGGAATTCCTGGTACCGGATCGTCTTCCAGCCCTGCACGCCTCACGTGTACGAGATCACTCCGGTCCTGGCCGGTCAGATCGCCGATGCGATCCGTTCCTTCCGGGAGGGGATGCCGCCCTTCCCCGGCTGGTCCTCCGCCCCGGAGAGGCCAGCCCCGTCGCCGTTCGGGAGTTGGGAGCATTTCGCCGAATTCAGCGATGGCCTCGTGCCCACCCTGATCAACGGCATGGTCCAGCTGACCACCTGGGACGGCGGGACGCTCGGAGGCTCCGCCCTGCTCAAGGCCAACTTCGACCCCAACACCCACCTCAACAAGCAGCTGCCTGACGAGCTGATGTACTACTGGCTGGACAAATCGGACCTGACCGTCGCGTCCACCGAGGGAAGCCTGGGACCCACGGGGATCTTCCAGGTCTCCTGCGTGGGCAGGGTCCTGGGTCCCGACGGACGGCTTTTAGCGGAGCGGGCCCTCTCCAGCCGGGTGGAGGCCTTTGCCCTCCTGCGCCAGACCAGCCAGAAGGATTTCGTGGGGGACCGCAGCCTCTTCGCGGATTACCTGTCGTTGTCCAGTGATCCCGTGTTCTGGGCCACCGCGGGGGCCTCCGTCCCCGCCTGGGCCGTGCCCGGGGGCATGGCGGCGACGACCTATCCCTGCCCGCCCGCGGCGGTGAAGGCCGGCAATGCCGCGGACTTCGACGGGTGCATCGGCCTGGCGACGATGGAGGCGCCGTCCTCGATCCCTCCGGGGGCCCAGGGGTCGCCCTTCTTCCTGCACCATTTCGATGATGCCTGGGATGGCGACGTCGGGACGACGGCACGCATCACCCCCGGGCCGGGAACGCCCGCAAGCGACTCGGCCCTCCAGTCCGACGCGACCCTGAGCGTCTGGCCCGATTCGACCCTGCCGCCCTCCTGGAGCGAGCCGAACACCCTGTATCCCGACGGCATGCATGCCCAGCGCTGGCGGTCCCCGGCGTATTCCACCGGAAACTTCCCGCCGGCCACCTGGGTGAGCAGCAGCGATCCCGCCATCCTCAACACCGCAAGCAACCGTGGCGTGATCAGCTATTGGGTCAAGTCGGCCCCCTCGATCCCCTACTCTCCCCACATCACCTGCATCCGGTTCGCGGGCGGGGGGACCCAGACGCTGATGACAGGACAGCAGACCAACATCCTCGGGATGATGGTCGAGAACAAGGTGGGTCCCGACAACAGTCCTCCCAATCCGGCATACGAGCGGACGGAGGAGCAGGTCTTCGACGGGGTGTTCGCCCGCATGCCGGGTCTCCGCTGGCAGCTCATGACCTGCCGCTTCGACACGGACGAGGATGCCCCGGGGAAATACGACCTCGGGTGCGACGTGCGGGCGTTCGGGGCATCCCCTCCGGACATGGCGCCGTTCACGCCGGCGTCCTATCAGGTCTCGTTTGCGGACCAGATGGGCGAGGATCTTTTCGAGGGCACGCCGTCCTTCGTGGTCGGCTATGAAGCCAGCGCCGGGTATCCCATGCCGGAGTTCCTGGTCAGGCCCAATCATGTCCTGGACGAGCTGGCGATCTGCGATTTCGGGGATGTCGCCACGGGAGCCTCCGGCTCCGCCCTGGCCAGCGGGCTCTGGGCCGCGGACCGCTATCGGGACGGCCGGTACTACAAGGGCAACGACGGGGCCTTCCTGTCCATCCCGTTGGAGCCGGAGGGGGGCCGGGCTTCGCGCCTCCTTTCGGTCCGCTGGACGGAGTACCTGCCCAGGGAGAACCGTCAGGAGGCGCTGGAAGGGTTCGTGCTGAACACCGCGACCTGGGCACTCGGATCGCGGAAGCTCGATCCCGCGCTTGCGGCATCCCGCCTGGAGGTGGATCTCCTGGAGGCAGGGGGCACCCTGCAGACGAACCTTCCGCTGCGCCGGCTGAGGCAGGGCGCCCCGCTGGGGCTCTCCCGTTCCACTTTCCGCTACCGGGTCCGCTTCCTGCCCGACCCCCGTGATCCCGCATCCGGGCTGCCCGACCCAGCCCAGCCGGTCCTGGAAAGCCCCTGGTTCGACGACATCACCTTCGTCTGGCAGAGGTCCTCGGGGCCCAGGGTGCTGGCCGCGAGGATGGGGGAATGAGAAAAAAGCCCGCGGACCGGGTGGCCGAGCCGCTCGTCGAGGAGTACTCGACCGAGTGGCACTCCCATCGCAACCTCAGGGTCTGGCAGCGGGGGGTGGCCCTGGCCGAGGCGGTCTACGAGGCCACGGCCCGCTTCCCGGCGTCCGAGGCCTTCGGCCTGACCTCCCAGATGCGCCGGGCGGCGGTCTCGGTGCCGGCCAACATCGCCGAAGGGCATGCCCGGGGAACGTCGGGGGAGTTCGCGCGCTCGCTGCGCACCGCCCGGGGCTCCCTGGCCGAGCTGGACACCCACATCGAGATCGCCCGGCACCGCCGCTACCTGGCCGGGACTACGGCGGACGGCCTGGACCGCAGGGTCCAGGAGCTCCGCACGATGGTCAACCTGCTGTCGCGCAGCGTGCGGGGGAAGATGTTGTGAAAAGATCCCCGCAGGCCCGCCACTCCAGGGGTAGGATGTGGGGATCATGACGAGATCCTCCCGCCGCGGCCTTGCCCTCCTGGTGGTGGTCGGCGTCCTGGGTGTCCTGGCCCTGCTGGCGGTGGCCTTCGTGACCCTGGCCCAGCTGGAACGCAAATCCTCCCAGCAGCGGGTCAACGCCACCCGGGCCACCCTCCTGGCCCGCAGCGGCCTGGAGGACGCCCTGGCCCGCCTTTCCGCCGGCCAGGATCCCGAGGCCTCGGCCAGCCGCTACGGCGGGGAGGATTGGGATGCCGACGGGATCCTTTCCGCCCGGGAGGCGGCCGGGGAGGTCTACCGCCGCACGGGCGCCGGCACTCCGGCCGACACCGACGCCTGCCCCCTCGGCCAGGCCATGCGTCCGAACTTTTGCGTGACCCGGGCCGCCCTGCCCGACCTCCTGGGCCTGGACGGCAGGGAGAGGGGCTATACCGGAGCCCTGGCGGGGGCGGGCGGCACCTATGCCCTCAAGGTCTTCTCCGGGGGGATCTTCGTGAACGGAGGGGACCCTTCCCTGCCGGCCCTGACCGGCTACAACGCCGTCCTAAGGCGTATCCTGGGCACCCTGGCCGAGGCCCTGGACCGCCAGGACGGCGCGAACGACATCCAGCCCGTGGACCAGGTGGATGGCGAGAGGCTGATCGACCTGCGTCCGAACCCCTCGGGCTGGCAGAGCTGGGACCAGGTGCGCGACCTGGCCCTGGGCGGGAGCCAGGCCAAGCTGGATGCGCTGAGACCCTATCTGGCCCTGAGGGCCTGGACGGATCCCGGCGTGATCGCGCCGAATGCGACCGCGGCCATGGCGGCCGTGGCCAAGCGCCACCACAGCTGGGGGGAGATCAAGCTGGAGCATACCCAGGTAGTGGCAGGCAGCAGGGCGCCGGGCCTGGAGCCGAGGGCTCCGGTGGAGCTGTCCTGGGCGAGGAATCGCAGGCCGGTCCTGGTCGCCCTGATGGCGGGTCTCCAGACGGTGGCCCTGGACGAGTCTTCGGCCACCCAGTGGGACCATGAATCGACGGGCGCCGCGGAAATGCTGAATCCCATCGACTATCCCGATGACCGCAGCCCCAACGACGACCTGATCGGGAAGCTCCGGACCGTCACGCTCACCAATACCTGGCTGGCCGCGGATCCCGCCCAGCAGGCGGCGGATGCCTTCCTGGCCTGCACCGGCGGGCTGGGGACCTGGCAGGACTTCGCTGCATTCTGCGACACTCTCTTCCCGGACGCGGCAGGGGACAGTGCCTTGACCCTGTTCACGAAGCGGGCTCGCCGGGACCTTCTCAAGGCCAACTTCAACCCCAACACGGACCTCAACAAGTTCAATCCCAATCCCTCGCGCTGGAAGACCGTGGACAAGTCCGACCTCCTGGCCTACTCCACGGAGTTCAGTCTCTTTCCCATCCAGCCCCGGGACCTGGAAAGCCTGGGCCGGGTGACGGATGCCCAGGGTCATGTGCTGGCCTTCCGGCGCCTGACCGCGACCCTCTCGGGGCCTGCCGTCCTCCGCCTGAGCTCCCAACAGGAGTTCATGGCGGCGCGTTCCCCTGACCAGTGCTTCAGCCTGAGCCAGCCGGGACCGACCCGGGCGACCTGGGGAAGCCGTCGTGTCGCTGCCGCACCAGGGGGCCTGGGCCTCCAGGGCTATCCCGAACCCGTGACCGCGGCCCCCGCCGCGTACGACGGGAACCTCCAGCTGTCCACCCTGGAGACGCGCAACGGGGATCTCTATGACGCTCCCACGCTGAGCCCCCCGACGGCGGCCATGACCCTGCTGGGCACCTTCGACGACGGGTTCGACCTGGAGTTCGGCGCGGGTGGGCTCGCCTGCCAGCCGGACGTGCTCCAGGTCACAGCCCCCGAGGTAGGCAAGAGCCTGCTGGACGCGGCCAAGCCCAATACCCTGTTTCCGGACGGAGCCTACAGCGAGAAGGGCAGGGCCCCCGGTTATCTCGATTTCGGAAACTGCGAGGGCTTCCATGGGGTCCTGTCGCTCTGGGCGAAGCCCAACTACACCCGCCTGTCCCCGACGGACCGGCTGGGACACCCGTTTGTGCTGCGAACGAACCAGTCGGACGACGGCCGGACGACCGGTTCGGGATCCACCAATCAGTTCTTCTTCATGGGGGATGTAAGCTTCGTTACGACCTACGGCCTCCACATGCATTTTGAAAACCAGCATTCCTCCAGCGACCAGCCTGCGGGCGCCGTGACGTACAGCGAACATAATTTTGCGAGCCCAAATCCCGCCGCCCTCTCCCAGGCCCATGTCTGGGAATTGGCCACCATGGCCTGGGATTTCCGCAGTCCCGTGCGGGATCAGTGCGCCCGGGTCCTCTGCAACGACGGCCAGGGGGGGCGCACCGGGGGGGTGGAGGCCTATTGGGCCACGACGGACCCCGGCAGCGGCCTGCCGCTTCCCCCGGCCGGATATTCCGCCCAGGACATCACCCTGCCCGACCTGGGCGGGCCCCACCTCCTGGTCTTGGGCTCGCGCCGTCTGAGGGACATCTACGAGGTCAGCGCCAACAAGATCGCCCAGGGCGCCGATGCCACCTTCGACGAGCTGGCGATCTACGATTTCGGGGGTGCCACACCGCTGATCACGCCGCCGGCCTCCAACGCGGACATCCAGCCGGCCTCGCCCAGCACCTTCCTGGCCGTCGATGCCCTGGCCTCCTCCCGCTACCGGGAGGGCCGCTACTACAAGGGGGCGACCTATGCGCCCGCCTGGGGCCCGACTGTCGCCGAGCAGGCCGGTTCCTGGCTCAGCGCCCCCCTCAGCCTTCCGAAGGGGGCCCTGCTGAGGAAGGTCTGCTGGACCTGGTACCGGCCTTCGGCCCTTCCGGACGACTACGCCGAGGTCGAGCTGCTCGATGCCGCCGCGTCCGGCTACCTCTGGAGCCAGGCCCAGAGCCGTTCCACCTTGGACGGGGCCTGGACGGCGGCCCGCCAGGACTGGGCACCGGGCCGCAGTCTCCCGGGCGACTTCCGCCTGCGCGTGGTGTTCCGGCGACTGGCCGGGAGCCCGACCGTGGACGACGTCACGCCCATCCTGGACTCCCCGGTCCTGGACGACCTGACCCTGTGCTACACCCCGCCGGGTGGGGCCAGGCTCCTGACCTTCGACGGGTTCTAGCGCTTCCGGAGCCGGGCCCGGGCCAGCAGGGGCTGGCCCACCGGGTGGAGCACGAAGCCCTCGAGATCGGCCCGTGTGGCGGCCAGGCCGTCCGTGGTGGCCAGGGGGACGAGGGGGCAGTCCCGGCGGACCTGGGCCATGACCTCACGGTAGAGCTTGGCCCGCACCGCCTCGTCGGCCGTCTCCTGGGCCTTGGCGAGGAGGGCATGCACGTCGGCGTCCTTGTAGAAGCTGACGTTGGAGGCCGCCCCGCTCTGGGCGTTCTCCTTGTCCAGGAGGATGTAGGCGAAG
>JAHFOU010000092.1:0-3851 GCA_023261525.1 Planctomycetota bacterium
CCCGCATGAAGGAGCAGATCTTCACCGACATGGAAGCCCAGGGCTGGACGATGGCCCGAAGCCTCGCCCACAACGCGGAGTACGCCGTCCTGGTGGAGAACAAGGCCATCCTCTCCCAGTACCTGGATGCGGTGGCCCACGAGTCGGACGTCCGTTACGTCGTGGCGGTCGGATCGAACCGCTTCCTGGATCATCGGGGCCAGCTCCCGGACGACTGGCGCGTGCCCGACATGGGGCCGCAACGGGATCCCTCCCCGCATTACCGTGAGGACTGCTGCGAATTCTCCCTGCCGGTCTTCGCCATGCGCCGCCTGGACACCGAGGAGGAGTTCCTCCGGAAGACCCCCCTGCGGGAGCGTGTGGGATCCGTCCATGTGGGGATCAGCCTGGAGAGGATCCGGGCCCGGATCCGCGCGGTCCTTCTGCAGGCCCTGTTCTTCTCCTGCCTGGCCGCCGCCCTGGTCGGCCTGGCGGGGGCGTGGTGGGGATACCGCATCCTGGTCCTGCCCTTCGGCCGCCTGCGCGAGGGGCTCCTGCGCTTTTCCGTGGGGGATCTCCAGTACCGCCTGGACGAGCGGTCCGGCATCAACGAGTTCTCGGAGCTGGCCCACTCCTTCAACCAGATGGGGGCCGACCTGGCCAAGGCCCAGGAGGCCCTGCAGGAGCTGAACGCCTCCCTGGAGAGCCGCATCCAGGAGCGTACGGCGGCCCTCCAGGATGCCGGCCGGCAGAGCCAGCATCGGATGGAGGAGCTGGCGCGTTCCAATGCGGAGCTGGAGCAGTTCGCCTACATCGCCTCCCACGACCTTCAGGAGCCCCTGCGCATGGTCTCGAGCTTCGTCCAGCTCCTGGACGAGGAGTTCAAGGGGAAGCTGGGGCCTCAGGCCGACCAGTACATCCACTATGCCGTGGACGGGGCCAAGCGGATGCGGGTCATGATCAACGACCTCCTGGCCTACTCCCGGGTCGGCCGCTCGGACAAGGAGGCCGAACGGGTGGACCTGAACACCCTGCTGAAGAGCGTGGAGCTCACCTTGCACGATGCGATCCAGCGGTCCGGGGCCCGCATCGCCAGCACCCCGCTTCCGACGGTCAACGGCTACCGCCGCCCCCTGGAACAGCTGTTGCAGAACCTGATCCAGAACGCGATCAAGTACCGCTCGCAGTCGCCGCCGGAGATCCGGATCGCCGCGGAGCGGAAGGACGGCGCCTGGGAGGTTTCCGTTCAGGATAACGGCATCGGTTTCGATCCGAAGTATGCCGACCGGATCTTCCAGATCTTCCAGAGGCTGCAACGCGGCACGATGAGCGAGGAGAAGGAAGGCGAGGGGGGGAGCGGGATCGGCCTGGCCATCGCCAAGAAGGTGGTGGAGCTCCATGGCGGCCGTATCTGGGCCCAGTCCGAGCCGGGGAAGGGCTCCACCTTCTTCTTCACGCTCTGGGGCTAGGGGGACTCGAAAGGGGGGATGTGGACATGACGCTCAAACCGGTCGACATCCTGATGGTCGAGGACAACCTCGCCGATGTGGAACTGACCCGGATCGCCTTGCGCCGCGCCAAGGTCGAGCTGAAGGACAGTTTGTCCGTGGTCGGGGACGGGGAGGAGGCCATGCTCTTCCTGCGCCGGGAGGGGAAGCATGCCGGCGCCCGCCGCCCGGACATCATCCTCCTGGATCTCAACCTTCCGGGCAAGAGCGGCCGGGAGGTCCTGGCCGAGATCAAGCAGGACCCGGACCTTTGCACCATCCCCGTGGTGATCCTGACCTCCTCGGATGCCGAAGCCGACATCCTGCGGAGCTACAAGCTGCACGCCAATGCCTACGTGAAGAAGCCCCTGGGCCTCCAGCAGCTCGACACCATCGTGCAGACCCTGCACTCGTTCTGGTTCACGGTCGTGACCCTGCCGCCTAAGGGGTAGCCCCGGGGGCGTGCTTCGCGCGCCACCGTCCCAGATCGTCGGCATCCAGGGGGCAGGAGAGGAAGTAGCCCTGGGCCACGTCGCAGCCCATGCTCTTGAGGAAATCCAGGGTCTCCCGGTCCTCCACGCCTTCGGCCACGACGGTGAGCCCCAGATCGTGCCCCAGGTTCACCGTGGAGCGCACGATGAGGGCGGCATCCTGGTCCCTGGCCATTCCCTTCACGAAGGACTGGTCGATCTTGATGGAATCGACGGGGAGCCGTTTCAGGTAGGCGAGGGAGGAGTAGCCGGTGCCGAAGTCGTCGATGGAGAGGGCCACGCCCAGTCCGTCCAGGGCATCCAGCACCTTCTCCGAGGCCTGGGGGTTCTTCATGAGGGCGCTTTCGGTGAGCTCCAGCTCCAGGCTCTCCGGAGGGATGTCGAACTCGCGCAGGAGGGAGGCCACCTGTTCGGGCAGGCGTTCCTCGTCCAGGTCGCGGGCGGAGAGGTTCACGGCCACCTTCAGCGGGACGCGGGCCCGGCGCCAGAAACGGCTCTGGGCCAGGGAGTGGCGCAGGACCCAGGCCGTGAGCATCCGGATCAGCGAGGTGCGCTCGGCCAGGGGGACGAAATCCATGGGGGAGAGGAGGCCCTGGCGCGGGTGGCGCCAGCGCACCAGGGACTCCACGCCCACCAGGCGCGATTGGGCCAGGCCCACCTTGGGCTGGTAGTGCAGGAGCAGCTGGCTGTCGCCGTTCTCCAGGCTCAGGGCCTGCCTCAACTCCGTCAGGAGGGTGAGGCGCTGTTGGGTATGGGTGTCGCCTTCCGCCTGGTAGACCGAGGTGTCGGTGTGCCCGTCCTTGGCGGCATACATCGCGACGTCGGCCTTCCTCAGGAGGAGCTCGGCCTCCACGCCGTGCTCGGGGGCCAGGGCGATCCCGATGCTGAAGCTCACATCCAGGGACAGCCCCGAGACCGGGAAGGGTTCCGCGCAGGTGCGGTGCAGGCGCGCCGCCAGGGCCTCGGCATCCTTCCGGCCCGCTTCCGGCAGGAGGACGGCGAATTCGTCCCCTCCGAGGTGGGCGAGGGTGCCTCCCTTGCCGACCACCTCGTCCAGGCGGCGTCCGACCTGCTTCAGGAGGGAATCGCCGTGGGAATGCCCGAGGGTGTCGTTGATCTCCTTGAATCGGTCCAGGTCGATCAGCAGGAGGGCCACGGGCAGGGCGTTGCCGAGGGCCTCGCGGACCCGTTTGTGCAGGAGGATGCGGTTGGGCAGGCCCGTCACCGGGTCGTACCAGGCCAGGCGGTTGATCATCTCCTGGGCGTGGCGCCGCGCCCGCCGTTCCCGGACCTCCTTGAGCTCGCGGTCGATGGCGGGAGCCAGGCGGGCCAGGTGGTCCTTCATGATGTAGTCGTGGGCTCCGGCGTGCATGGCCTGGACCGCCAGCTCCTCCCCGATGGAGCCGGAGACCAGGATGAAGGGGATGTCGAGCCCCGAGCGCTTGAGGAGGGCCAGGGCTTCCAGGCCGCTGAAGAGGGGCATGTTGTAGTCGATGAGGACCACATCCCAGGCCTCCGCATCCAGGGCGGCCTGGAGGGCCTCCGAGGTCTCCACCCGCCGGGAGGTCACGGCATACCCCCCGCGTTCCAACTCCTTCAGGAGGAGAAGGGAATCCCCCTCCGAATCCTCCACGCAGATCACCTTGAGGGGGATCTTCATGGGGCCAGCACCAGCCGGTCCCGACCGGTCTCCTTGGCGCGGTACAGCGCCTGGTCCGCCGCCAGGAGGAGTTCGGCAGCCGTCTTGCCGTGCTCCGGGAAGGTCGCCATGCCCACGGACACCGTCACCGGCTTCAGCGTGCGG
This sequence comes from Planctomycetota bacterium, assembly GCA_023261525.1. GTDB lineage: Bacteria > Planctomycetota > SBBH01 > JAHFOU01 > JAHFOU01 > JAHFOU01. The sequence continues at coordinate 3,762 of JAHFOU010000092.1, forward strand.
CCCTCGTGGAGCACATGGAGGTCCTTGACCGCCTTCTGGATGCGTTGGATGTGCTGGACGCAGGTCTCCGGGGAGGCATCGGGGAAGATG
>JAHFOU010000092.1:3861-8332 GCA_023261525.1 Planctomycetota bacterium
CCTCCCCGCCGTAGCGGCAGACGATGTCCCGCTCCCGGATGGAGGCCTCCAGCGCGGAGGCGACCTGGCGGAGGAGGGCGTCCCCGGCCGGATGGCCGTGGGTGTCGTTGAAGCGCTTGAAGCGGTCCAGGTCGAGCATGACGACGCAGAAGGAGCCGGCCTTCTTCTTGCGGGCGTGCTCGATCTCTCGGTCCAGCGCCTTGTCGAGGTAGTGCCGGTTGAACAGCCCTGTGAGGGGATCCCGGTCGGCGCGCCTGCGGAGCTTCTCCTGGAGCCTCAGGTTGGCCAGGGCCAGGGCGATATGCTCGGTCATGACGGCGATCAGCTGCGCCTCGGCGTCCGTGACGGGGCGGCGTGCCCCCGAGAGGTGGAGGATCCCCAGGGTCTCCCCCCAGGCCAGCATGGGGGAGCAGAGGTAGCCGGCCGGGAGATCCGTCAGGTGGCTGCAGAGGACTTCGCTTCGGATGTCGTTCAGGCGGTGGACGTGGCCGCGGCGCAGGGCCCAGCACGAGTCGGGGGAGAACTCCGGCTTCGGGGCGGGCGGGGGGCCCCAGGCGGCTTCCGTGCGGACCATCTTCCGGACGTGGTCCTGGATACAGAGGGCCCCCGACAGGTCGGGCAGGAGCAGCTGGCCGAACTTGGCCACGGCCACGTACATCTCATCCAGGGTCAAGGTGGCCCTCAGGACGCTGGACAGCTCGTTCAGGTGGGTCATCTGGGTGGCGTGCTTCTGGAGCTCCGCGGTCTGGGCGAGCAGGGTCTCGTTGGCCCGGTTCAGCGCCTGCTCCGACGCCTTCCGGTCCGTGATGTCCCGGATGAAGACGCTGAAGATCAGGTCCTGCCCCGTGCGGATGGGGATGACGGCCATCTCCACAGGGAACTCGGTCCCGTCCTTCCGGAGGGCCATCACCTCGATGCGCCGGTTGAGGCGGGGGCCTTCGCCGTGAAGCTGGAATTCCACCATGCCCTTGATGATGGTTTCGATCATCGGCCTGCCCAGGGCCTCCTCGCGGGACCATCCGAAGCACTTCTCCGCCTGGGGGTTCCAATCCGTGATCACGCCGCGGCTGTCCGCCGTGATGACGGCATCCAGGGCCCCGTCCAGGATCAGGCGCTGCTGCAGGGCGGCGCTCCGCAGGGCCTCCTGGGCCCGCTTGGTCTGGCTGATGTCCCGTGAGATGGCCGCGGCCCCGGTGATCTGGTTCCTGTCGTCCCGCACGGGAGAGACGCTGACCGAGACCTCGATCCTCTGGCCGTTCTTGTGGAGACGGACGGTCTCGTAATGCTGGAGGCTCTCTCCGCGACGGAGTTTTTCCAGGATGCCCGGCATCTCGCTCACGCGGTCGGGGGGGATCAGGAGGAAGATCGGCTTCCCGAGGATCTCGGCGGCCGTGTAGCCGTAGAGCCGTTCGGCCCCGGGGTTCCAGCTGGTGATGGTCCCGTCCAGGGTCTTGCCGATGATCGCGTCGTTCGAGGAGGCAACGATGGCCGCCATGCGCTCCTGGGTCTCGTGCGCGCGGCGGCGGTGGGTGATGTTCTCGAAGGCGATGCCGACGCACTGGTCGGCCATGGGGAAGGCCCGGAAGGACCAGAACGACTCCGGGATCCGGTCATCCCCGTAGAAGATCTCCTCGATCTCGGTGGGGGTGCCCGTCCGGACCACCTCGGCGAGCCTGCGGGGGATCTCCAGGGCCCTCAGGCCCGGGGCGACCTGGTCCAGCTCCTTTCCCAGGGCCTCCTCCTCCTTCCAATGGATGAGCGTGCAAGCCGTGGTGTTCAGGGCGAGCACGACCAGGGAGCGGTCATCCGTCAGATCCCCGAGCCGGCAGACGCAGAGCCCGACCTGGATGTTCTGGGAGATCTCCGAGAGGATGCGCGAGTGCTGGACGGACTTCTGGTCGGTGATGTCCTGGTCCGTGCCGACCATCCCCGTGGTCTTTCCGTCGGGGGAAAGGAGCAGGCGTCCCTGCCCGTACAGGTGCCGGATGGTCCCGTCCGGGCGGATGATGCGGTGCTCCAGGCTGAAGGGCTGGAGGTTCTTGAGGGCCTGCTCGATGGTGCGCCGCACGTCCTCCCGGTCGGCGGGGTGGGCCCGTCCCAGGAAGGCCTCGTAGGTGGCCGGGAATTCCGCCGGCGTCAACCCGTAGATCCGGTACAGCTCGTCCGACCAGGTCATCCGCCGGGTCGAGAGGTCCCAGGTCCAGTGCCCGACATGGGCGAGCTGCTGGGATTCGCTCAGGCGGGCTTCGGTGAATTTCCGCTCTTCGATCTCGGAGCGCAGGAGGAGGTTGGTCCGGGAGAGGTCCTCGGTGCGCTTCTGCACCTCCTCCTCCAGGCGCTCGTAGACCTCCCGGAGGGAGGCCGAGTCCCGGCGCCGCATCTCCACGACGCAGGCCAGCATCAGGATGCTGATCCCGGTGACGCCCATGAACATCTGGAGGAGGAGGAAGGACTCGTTGGGCGCCCCCAGGATGTGGAAGGGGCCGTGCCCGCGCAGGGTCGCGGACACCGCGACGCCGGAGAGGAGGAAGGTGGCGGTGCTGGTCTCGCGCGGGCCGAAGCGGAAGGCGACCCAGGTGAGGAGCGGGATGCAGAGGAATTCGAGCGGGTAATGCCGCATCCCGGGCGGGAGCCATTCGCCGAACACGGTCTGGCCGAGGGCGATGAGGCTGATCAGGAGGAGGAAGGCCTCCGCCATTCGGGCGGGACTCCACGGGACGCGCCAGTCCCTTCCCCAGAGCACGAGCAGGGGGGTGATGACGAGGGCGCCCACGACGTCCCCCATCCACCAGGTGAACCAGGCGGTCCCGAAGCTGGTCCATGCCGCGAGGCCCTTGAGGCAGAGGACGGTCACCCCGATCGTGGCGCTGACCGCCGTGGCCAGCAGGCCTCCGAAGAGGACGAAGGCGGCGATGGTCCAGGGGCGTTGGAAGGCTCCGCATCCGTTGGCGTACCGGGTGACCAGGGTCGCGCCGATCACGGCCTCCAGGGTGTTCCCGATCGCGATGCCCAGGGAGGGCAGGACCAGGCCTGTCGTCGTGAGGTTGGCCAGGAAGGCCCCCAGGAAGACGCCGGGCCAGAGGCGCAGGCCGAACAGGAGGAGGGCGGCCAGGGCGATGCCCGTGGGAGGCCAGACCGGCGAGATGCTTAGATTGACCACGGCGAGCCTCAGGCCGAGCTTGGCGGCGAGGAAATACGCCAGGACCAGGGTCCCTAGCGCGATGGGGTACTGGGGAGTCCGCCTTTCCTGCTGCAGGGGGGAATTTTCCTCCTCACCCTCACTCTGCTTGCTCCCTGGAGCTTGTCAAGGAGGGGGAAGAGTATGTCTTCATATCGTTGTAATATATTCATGTATATGGTGTTATGCATCCATGTCCTCTGGATAAGGCTCTGGGCCTGGAGCGCTGGCCGACGCCGGGCTAGTTTTGGGAGGCTACGCCTACAGACAGCCCTTTGACTCCGTGGCATTTATTGTGGCCCAGGTCGCCAAGGGAAGCCCCGCCCGGGAGGCCGGGCAGGGAAAAGTGAGGGGTTGGGGTCCGCTGGTGGATGAAATCCGGGACGAATTGAGCCGGCCGTCGACAACTGCGTTTATGGCCGTGAGGCTTTGGGTCGAAGCCAAGCCGGAAGGACGGCTTTGAAGGGCAGGATGCGTTCCCGGCGCTCTTCTTCCTCCAGGTGGCGGGCCCTTGCCTTCAGCATGTCCCTCAACGAGATCTTGCCCAGGAGCCGGCGGGTGGATCCGCGTTCCACGACGGGAAGGCGGGTGCGTCCGGACCGGCTCATCCGGTAGATGACCTCCCGGAGCGTCTCATCGGGGAAGGCCGTGACGGGATCCCGATGCACGATCTCCCAGAGGGTCTGCGGCGAACTGCTGTGGGCCGTTTCTTTTGCCCAACGTTCCATGTCCGAGCGCGTGACGACTCCCGCGAGGTTGCCGGTCCCGTCTATCACGGGGTAGAGGCGTTGTCCTTTCCTGAGCCCGCCCTCGGCCAGGGATGACGCCAGCTCACGGGCCGTCACGTGGACGGGGAGCACCGAGGGGGCCGTGTCCATGACCTCCTTCACCATCAGGATCTCCAGGGGATCGACGGCGTACTCCCGGCTGACGTGGAAGCCCCGTCGGCTCAGCTTTTCAGTCAGAATGGAGCGGCGCAGGACCAGGACGGTCACGGCGTGCGCCACGGCCGCCGCGATCAGGAGCGGTAGGAGCAGGTTGAGGTCGTGAGTCAGTTCCACGGCGAATAGCATGGCCGTGAAGGGAGAGCGCATGGTTCCGGCCAGCACGGCCGCCATGCTGACGAGAGGCCAGAATCCTGTCCCCTCGTCCGGGAACCACGCTGACTCCAGACCTCCGAGCGCGCCGCCCATGATGAGGAGGGGCGCCAGGACACCGCCGGAAGTGCCCGATCCCAGGGAGAGAGCCCAGATCGTGCCCTTCACCAGGAGTAACACGAAGACGACTCTGCCT
>JAHFOU010000093.1 GCA_023261525.1 Planctomycetota bacterium
CGAGATGTTCTCGGCGATGCTCACAGCGTCCGACTCCTCGAAGCTGGCATCCACCCGGCTCGTGAAGGCGTACTGCCGCACCCGCGCGAAGATGTTCTTGTCGCGCTCCAGACTCATCTGCCGGTGCACCCCGACGATGAGGTTCTTCCGCAAGGTCAGGATCGCGAAGGTCAGGTCCGTGAAGGGGTTCCCCCCGATCGTGGCCGCGAGGTTCGAGGGGATGATGGGCACGCGGGTGACGGGGATCCCCGCGTAGGTCGCCTGGGTATCCGCCAGCAGGAACCGGTCCCCCGCCGGCGTCGGGCGCTGCCCCAGGATCTTCTTGTAGGCGTGCTCGAACTTGGGGCTCACGTAGTACCTCAGGTCCATGAAGTCCCGGAGATACTTCTCGGGCATGAGATCCAGAAGCTCGCCCAGGACGTCCACGGTGACCCCGTTGCCCTGCTGGTCGAAGGGGTGCCCACCGGTGTTGGCGAGCTTGCGCCATCCGTCGGTCAGGGCCAGGTAGGGGTCGGTCGAGGTCCTGTCCCCCATGATGTAGAGCTCCTCGTGGTCCATCGCGACCTGGGTGGCGAAGAGCTTGATGATGGAGTCCTCGAGATTGTCCCCCTCGATGTTGTCCTCGAAGACGTCGTACGTGATCTCGAAGGGGGTGATGATCTCGGCCGTATCGAGCACGGTCTTCGAGAAGGTGGGCTTCTTGCGCACGCCCGGATCGACTCCCTCGGAGGCCGGGACGCTGACCCGCTGTCCGATCCCGATCTTGTTGATGTCCCGCTTGCGTGACATCATCGGGATGAAGCGGGCGTCCTTGGCCATGACCGAGAGGTCCTGGAGGTACGTGATGAACTTCTCCGACTGCTCGGGCTTGAGGTCACCCCCGCCCGCGATCAGGTCGGCGGTCTCCAAGGCCTTCTGCAAAAGCTCCTGCTGGTTCATCGCATCCTCCTTTGGATTTCTTGGGTTAGATCGCGCCCTTCCAGATCGATCCCTTCTTCCCCTCCCCCGGCAGGGGCTCCTGCCCCTCCAGGGAACTCCTCTGCCCCGGCTGCTTCTCCAGGGCCTCCAGCCGCTTGGAGAGGCCCGCCACCACCTCGGGGAGAGAAGCCCCCTTGGCGGGCGCCGCCCCCTCCGCCAGGCCCAGGGCACCGGAGAGCCGCTTCAGGCCCTCCTCGAGGCCGGTCAGTTTCTTCTCCAGCTCCCCGGAGGGAACCGACGACGGCACAGGCGCCTCGGGAGGGCCCGGGGCCTTGCCCCCCTCGGCCGCCTTCACGAGGGTCTGCAGTTCGCCCAGGAGCCCCTTCAGGCGCTCCAGCGGGAGGACCCCGGCCGCATCCTTGCGCAGTTCCTGAACCGGGGCCGCAGGCAGCGCGCCACCCTTGCCGTTGTCTGAAGCCCCGTTCTTGCCGGCCTCCGGCGCCTTCCCTCCTCCCACCACCTCGCCCGTGGCCTCCAGCAGGACTACTTCCGCGTCCGAGCCATGCTTCTCCATCGCCGTTCCTCCCTGGGGCCGAAGCCCCTTGCCCGCGCCCGCGGGCGGCATTTCCTCGATCGCACCACCGCCTGCCTCGTAGTCGGCCAGGGCCTTCTCCACGTGCCAGCCGATGGCCTTGGCCTTGGGGTTGGCTGGCACCGACACCAGCGACACCTCCAGCAGGTGCATCTTCAGGATCATCCGGGCGAAGCGCTGGAGCTCCGGGAGCCACTGCTTCCTCGCCTCCAGGATCCGGCCCCTCACCGAGAACTTGTTCAGCACCCCCTCCTTGATCCGCTGCCAGACCTCGGGCACGGTCTTGGAAACAAGAATCCTGAGGAAGAGCCCCCCCTCCCGGGCCTCGGACTCCAGGGTCTTGCCAATGGCCTGGTCGCTGTCGTGGTTCAGGAGGACGGTGGAGTTCTCCAGGAGGTCCTTGGAGGAGGCCTCGATGGCCTCGGGGGTGATCACGTCCTCCTGCAGATCGAAGTCGCTGGTGGCCGCGAAGCCCTCGACGATCCAACGGCCTCCTTCGTCGATGGCCTTGGTCAGCTCCAACTCGCAGACGAACGGGATGGGCTTCACGCGGCGGCTCCTTTCAATTTGTTCTCGCTGCCGGCGGGATCCGGCTCCCTCGGCTCTGCTGGCTCTCCCTGTTTTCCCGACTCATCCAGATCCTCTATCTCGTGGGGCTCGACGAACTCCAGCTCTTCTGACTTCTTGAGGTCAAAGGACGCGACGAAGAGGCGGTTCCGCTTGGCCCAGATTCCCGTGTGCCTAGCCTCCTGGATCTTCAGCCTGAAGGGGTGGCCCACCTTGGAGAGTGCCCTCCGGGCCCGGGCCGAGTCGGTGTAGGCGATCACGAAGTCTCCCTTGAGTTTCCGAACGCCATCGGCGATGTCCTCGGGGGAGATTTCATCGCCCAGGTCACCCCACTCCTTGATGTAGGGCGGATCGATGAAGAAGAGGGTGTCCGCGCTGTCGCAGCGCGCCAGGGTCTTCTTCCAGTCCTGGGTGACCAGGCGTACGCCCTTGAGGCGTTCCTGGAAACGCCAGAGGTCCTCCAGGCCGTAGGTATTGCCGTCGTGCAGGGTCGAGTACCCGGAGAGATTGGGACGGCCTCCCCAGCTGCAGGCGCGGCCATAGACGAGCTTCCAGAAGCGCTCCGAATCCGAGCGGGGCTTCGATTCACGGACCTTCTTGAAGCCAGCCCGGGAGACCTTCCAGGGGAAGCGCTTCAGGGTCGCGAACGAGGCCTTGTCCAGACGCTGGATGTAGCGATGGGCGAAGATCACATTGGGGTCGGCATCGCCCAGGATCTCTTCGCCCACGCGATCCTTGGCATAGAGAACGGCGGCGCTGCCCGCGAAGGTCTCGACGTAGCGGCCGTGCTCCGGGAAGCGCTCGGCCAGCCGCTTGGCGTACTTGGCCGAGCCGCCCCACTGATTGAAGGGGACGAGCTTGCGCTTCTCGAAGTCCTCCCCATCAGCACCTTCGCCCTTCGCCACCGCATCGAGGGAGACCTCGCCGGCCTTCAGAGCGGCCACCAGGGCATCCCGGCGCTTCAGGCGCTCCGCCTCGCCGAGGAACTCCCAGTAGCGCAGGTCCGGAGGCACCACGGCGCGAACCGCCAGGGGCAGGGCCGAGAAGGCCACCGGCGGCACCCAGCCATCAGACACGGCCAGGTCCGAGAGGACGTAGGGGATCTGCTCTTCCGGCTTGGCCAGGAGCCAGATCTCGTCGCGGCCCTCCTGAACAGGGAGCCTGCGGAAGCTGAGGCGTCCCATCAGGCCGCCCGTCTCCCGGGCTGAAGCCAGGAAGTACTCGTGGAATCCTTCGCGCTGGGCGCCGTATTCGATCAGGCCCTGGTCGACGATGCGGAAGACCCCGGGGAAGTTGGGGGTGGCCCCGGGCGCGGGGAGTTGGTCCTCCTCGGGTGCATCTACCACACCCTCAAAGTCCAGCCACTCCAAGCCGTGGGGGTCCTTGGGCAGGGCCACGATCTCGACGGGTCGAGCCTCCCCATTCTGCCCACCCATCACGAAGGCCCCGCTCTCCCAGGCTATCCGGGAAGGGGTGGTCGCCTGGGCGGCTTCCTCCAGCGTGGTGACCGGAGACGCCAGGCCCTCGGGAGGTGCCGTGGCCAGGGTCCAGCCGATCAGGGACTCCCGGCCGGGGGCCTCGTAGCGCAGGTCCGCGTGGTAGGAGCGCCCTCGGAAGTGCTCCTGGACCACGTAGCGGTGCGGGACAGCCTCCTGGGACAGGTCCAGGAAGGGCTCCTCGCCTAGGTGCTGGGCCTTGGCCACGTAGAGATTCTGGTGCTGCTCGGCGTCCCGGGACCCGAAGCCGCTGGGCTGGACATAGGTCACCTGGTAGCGCTTCACCGCGCCCTTGTGCCGGCCAAGCTCCCGGGCGTAGGGGACGACCTCGCTGGCGCTGGTCGAGACGAAGACGTGGCCGGAGCCCTTGCAGAGCTTCTCCAAAAGCGCCGGGATATGCTCGGGCGTGAGGTTCTCCTCGTGCCAGGCCTTCTGGGCGAGGATGGAGTTCATGATGCGGTAGGTCTGGAAGTAGTGCAGGATCCCCTTGTCGCGCTTGAAGTAGGGCGGATCGAAGTAGACGAGGTCGGCCTTGGGAAAGCTCGCCTGCCGGGCGTCCTCGTGGGTGACCTTGCCCTTGCCGCCGACCTCGGCGACGAGACCGTTGATCTCCTTGGCCGCGCCGGCGAGGAGTTTGCGGACGGCCGGGACGGTTTCATATTTTCGGGTGGAGTAGCCGCTCCCCGACTCGGCGTACATCCGCTGCAGGAGGGTCGAGAGAACGGCCTTGGCCGCCCAGCACTTGGGCCCCTGAAACTCCCGGACCTCCTTGGCCAGGCCGTCCAGGTAGCGCCGGACCGCCTTGGGCCGGGGGTACATCCCCTCCCACTCGGTCGTCAGCCAGCCGTCCTTCGCGGGGGCCTCGAGGAGCTTCTGGAGGTCGTCCTCCGACAGGACAGCCCCTTCGAAAACCCCCTTGGAGTACCAGTAGGGCACCAGGGAGAGGTCGTTGGCGACGACCCGCATGCCGCGCCGGGCCGCCTCGATGGGCACCGCCGAGCATCCGCACATCGGGTCATAGAGGGTCTTGGCCCCCTTCGGGAACTTGTCGACGATGTACTTGGCCAGCCGGCGCTTGTTGCCGATGTAGTTGGCCTTATCGAGGCCGGGTCCTGCCAGGTCTCCGGCATCGGCCAACCCACACGTGGCATCCGATTCCAGCACGTCCACCCCCGGGCGGGGGCGGAATGCCCCCTTCCTGCCCGTACAAAGGCCGGGGGGAGGCGGAAACGGGGACAGGACTTTTTGAAAAAGCGGCTCAGGCGCTCCGCGACACAAAGCATACAATCCGCCCGTCCCTGGCAAGAGGATGCAATGAAGCGACTCGGACATGTTCTTGGACATGTTCTTTTGCTGATGCCCCTCCTCACGTTTGTGTGCGGATGTGTCAGATTAGGGCATGAATACCTCGATGTCGGCGAGGTCCCCGTGCCAGGGCATTTGCCACGGGCTTATGAGTCCCTCCTGCACGACCCGAGGCTGATGGCGCGGGGGAGGATCCACCCGGGGACCGATGGGCCCGTCTCACCGGATGGCTGGAGGTTGCTGGATGTTGCCTACCTGACGGATTCTGCGACGTGGGTACTGGTCGAGCAGAAGGAGGAGTGCACGGCGCGGATTCTCTTCGTGAAGGGCGCACAGGGAGGCTTCCGCATCCAGCAGGCATTCGGATCGAACGACCACATTCCCTTGCGTCCGGGACCGTTCGAGTGGGAATCGGCGGACCGATCGGAGCAGGCACACGTCCTTCCCACGGATTGGGATTTCGACGGGCACACCGACATCGCGTTGCAGTGCGGGTGGGGAGCCACCGGAAATCTGATGTACGACCTCTGGGTTCGACGAGGAGGCCGCTGGCGGTACTTACCGGCATTCCGGGACGTCACAAGTCCGCGTCGCGATCCGGAGCGCCGCGTCATCCTTGGGTTCTCGAGTGGCGGCATGGCATCGTGTATCCATACCGAGACCGAGCACGGTTGGACCAACGGGAACCTCGTTCTGCTGTGGGAACAGGATCAGGATTGGGACATGGATCGCCGGATGTTTCACCGCGTGGAACGTCGCCTCGTCGATGGGGCGATGGCGGTCAAACGCGACGAATGGCTGATGCCTGCAGAGGGAGGTTGGGAGGAATGAATGCCATAAGCCAGGTGTCTTGCCGAGCGCGCAAAGCGAGTCTTCGTAACAGTCTATACGGCAGTCCGCACCACATAGACTGAGCGGCAATTCCCATGGTACGGGGGTAGGCTCAACCCCTGCTCCTGGAGAAAGTCCGCGCCCTGCTCCTTCAGGTAGGGCTTCCCCTTCCGCTGGGGCAGGTAGAAGTCGTCCTTGGCGGCGTCGTAGACCGGCCAGGGGGAGAGCGACTCGATCGCCTCGGGCGGGCCGTCCATCGCCTGCTTCACCAGGGACATGGCCCGGGACACCTGGAAGACCTTCCCGTCCATGAAGCGGCAGATCTTGCTGGTGCGCTCATCCAGGACCGCCCGGATCACGTACTCGTCGATCCCGGCCTCCTGCAGGGAGAAGACCCCGCCCCAGTTGCTGGCGCGGTTGACCGAGGTGGCAGCCACCCGGTTGTAGAGCTCGATCTTCCCGGGCGCATCCGCCGTCCCCTCCACGAGCCCCCGGAGCCTCCGGCCGATGTCCTTGCGCCCCAGCCCTTCTTTGAGCCCGGAGACGATGCCGTCCCGAAAGGGCTCCCGGAGCTGCTCCGGGAAGACCTTCCCCAGCCAGAAGCCGTCGCCCTCCACCAGCCAGTCCACGGCCTCTTGCCGGGGGCGGTTGAACAGGAGCTGGACCGCCTGGGGGACGCCCCGCACGGCCTGCCCCACCTTGAAGGACCGCTCCAGGTAGCGGCGGATCACGGGGCTGGCCTCCGCAGCCAGCTCCGGCCCCAGGATCCGTTCCGCCTCGTCCAGGACGTCACCCAGTTCCCGCGAGAAGTCCAGGGACTCGACCGAGTCCAGACGCCCGCCCAGGACGGCCCGCAGGGCCTTCCCGTAGAGCGTCTGGAAGCGCAGGACCTCGGCCTCGCTGGCCTTCTGGACGTCCCCCACGTGGAGGTCCCCCAGGATGTCGCAGAGGAGCCCGTCCGCCTCCCGGAGCTCGGGCAGGCCCAGCCCATCGATCCAGGTCACGACTGGCGACCGGCTTCGCGCTTCTGGATCTCCTCCCGGACGGCCTGCCGGAGGTCCAGGAGGGAGTCTGCCAAGCCCTTCCCGGGCGCGGCTGGCAGCGCAGGCATCATGGGGGGCCTCACCCCACCCTCGGCCAGGGTGTCCAGGGACAGGGGCCCCATGGGGGTCATCAGGAAGGGCATGTTGGCACCGGGGTGCTCCAGAGGCTTCTGGCCCACCTCGCGGCGCCCCTCGTTGATCGTGAAGACCCCGAGCCGCACCAGGCGGTCTACGATCTCGGAGGCCTTGGCCTCGTCGGTGACGTCGATCTCCTTGAACCGGAGTTCCCAGTCCTCGAACCCGAAGCCCCGCTTGATCAGGAAGTTGTTGATGCGGTACTCGAGCCGGGTCTGCTTGGGCTCGATCACGTGGTACTTGAAGATCTCTTGCTGGGTGGTGCCCTCGCCGGCGCCGCCGAGGCCGCCCTTTTCCGTCAGGCCGATCAGGCGCCCAGGCACCCCATGGGCCACACGGATCTCCTCGGCGTTGTCCGACCGGAATGCCTGGAACGATGCGTCCTTCATGTCTACGGAAAGCGCCTTGATCTCCACCTCGACCTTCTCGTCTCCCTCGCCCTGGGCGATCTCCAGGATCAGGGTCTTGTGAGCACTGCCCTTGATGTGGGTACGGAAGTACTCCTCGATGCGCTTGCGGGTGCCCTTGGCCAGCTCGCCGCCCTTGACCAGGATGGCGTACTGGGGCACGGCGTTGTTCTCGAAGAACTGGATGTTGAAGTCCCCGGCCTTCTTGTTGCCCACCAAGGCCCGGAGCGCAGGCAGGAAGTCTGGGAGGCCGTAGTAGCTGGACCGCGGGTGGTAGTTCTTGAGGTGGATGATCTCGTTCATGAGGCGGCGGCGGCTGGAGGTCTTCTCGGAGTCGCGGGGGTCGAAGGAGTCCGGGGATGCGGGGTCGCTGCCGAAGTTCCGGAAGTGGACCATCCGGTTGTCGCGCTGCTGGACGAAGCCCTTCTTGTCCCTGCGGACCCGCATGGTCACGGCCGGGACGTGGTAGATGGCCCGGGGAGGGCCCTGGCCGAGGCGGTTGCGGACGACCTCGAAGTAGCCGTTGCCCAGGGCCTCGAAGTCGGTGAGGACGTTTTCCAATATCTCGCCCCAGGTCATCTCGTCGTTGGGGTGTTCGAAGAAGGCCTTGAGGATGGCCTTGTGCTCGGCGCCGGGCTCCTTCACGCCCTCGGGGACCACGAAGTCGTAGCCCAGGCCGGCGGTGGAGATGGCCTTGGCCTTCACGCAGCGGTAGTGCCAGGTGCTGACCTCGAGGAAGAGACAGAGGGCGTCCAGGTTGTAGGGTGGCTCCCGGGTGCCGGTCTTGGCGTAGTCCCAGGAGTCCTCGGGGATCTGGGCGGAGCGGATCTCGGCGTCCGCGCCAGCGTCGCCTGCGCCCAGGATGTCAGCTTTGACGAGATTCCCCATTCGCCCAGTACAAAGGCCCCTGTCAGGGCCGGATGGGGACCAGAAAATGTCGAATCAGCCTGCTTTGCGTCTCCGGCAGGCC
>JAHFOU010000094.1 GCA_023261525.1 Planctomycetota bacterium
ATTAAGGCGACGCTCTAGCTCTGTTGGGTTCATGAGGAGGTGATAGTGTATTCGCGTTTTGCGAACAAGGAGATCCTGTTCGCATGATGCGGCTGTGGAAAAGTCCACGCATACGGCCTTATACGATGCCTTCCGCGCCCGCCTTCTGCGGATGCGCGAGGTGGCGGGGCTGACTCAACGTCAGCTGGCTGATCGACTTGGTCGTGAGCCTTCGTTTATCTGGCGCATCGAGCACGGGGAACGGCGGTTGGATGTGGTCGAGTTCATCCGATACACAAAAGCCTGTGGCCTTCCTGAGGCTGCATGGAAGGTTCCCAGGGAATTGATGGCTCTTGATGTGCCCAAGTCCAAACGTCGCCCGCTCTCCCGACCGCGCCGCTCGTAACGGCCTAGGTTGGCTGACGATGGCCGACCGTGGCGATGATTCGGGCCTTCAACTTCGCTCTGAGGTCTGCCGGGTCGCTCCATACAATGTGATTGTACTGCCGAGTGTCGAAATGCGCCTCTTCCACGCTTCCAGCTCGCACGCAGAAAATCACCTTGAGGCCGAAACCTAACGCGAACCCTGCCTCGAAATAAACGTTCTGCCGGTGCCCCGTAAAATCTGCGACGACAAAGGCACTCTGTTTGATGTCCGCCAGGATCTGGTCGCAGACCTTCCCGTTGAACTCCTGAAGGTCCACCCGATTCGCCGTGTACCCGCAATCGGTTTCAACGGCGGGTCCGATGCCGTCACGGTAGACGGGTAGGAGTTCCGGGTCGAAGTGCATGGCCACCAAGCACCGGCCGCTGTCCCTGGGAGACGCGGATTCCAAGCGACGCCAAGCTTCGACTGTGAGAATCAAAAGTTGATCGCCAGGACGCTTGTCCAGGAGACCTGTTTCCTTGAAATAATCGAGCAGTTTTCGGGCCTCCTCGATCCTTCCTCGTATGAGTGGATAGTCTCTGTCCGCTTCAAACTCAGCGGGGGCTCCAAGGTAGGCAGAGCTCTCTCTTAGGATTTGTAGCAATCGATCCATCTGCCATCCCACCGTTCTCCGAGAATAATCGGAGGCGATGGCTCGGAAGTTGCTGGCATCCAGGACCGGGTATGGATTGCGTGCTTCAATGGTGCACTGTCGGGTGTATGCGGATAATGCCCATGCAGGCACATCGGCATTGTGAGGCAGTATCCATGCAAGGTGTCTGCTGATCCCGAAGTTGCCGCATCTCGGGCAGTTGTACAGGTCGTGCCCCATAAGGGTTTTGAAGAATTCAGGCGGTTTGCCACAGAGTGGGCACATCTCGACGGGCTTGCTTTCGTCTGGCATGCGCCCTCTAGTGAAATCTAAAGTCCGCGAATAGGCAACCTTCATCCTGGAGTTCATTGCCACACTGGAGAGCGCAAGGCGTGTGCCTATAATCAGGATCATGAGTGGAGGCGCCATGGACGCAAAAGGGGTTCCTGACAGTCCGGAAGATCTGATCCGTCAATTTAAGGCTACTCTCGTAGCTGGCGGCAAGGACCTTCGTGAATTCATGGGGATGTGGTACGTCGAGTATGAAAACATCGATACGGACTTTAGAGTATTGATCGGAACCATTTGCGAGGGAGACAAGGCACCAGGGAAAAGGGATAGGTGGGTGGAGAGCTGGCTCGCCGATGCCTATCGATTGATCTACTACTTCGAGGCGCAGTTCCACCGTGATGGCGACTATCAAACACTCCATGCCTTAATCCCTAATAGATTGCGGCCGTCTAAGAGCGACCTGGCTCAATATCGCGAGCCCGCTCCTGGCCTCGCATGTGAAATTAAGAGTGCAGCAGCGAACTGGTACGAGTGTCGAGTGCCTTCTATTCGTGAAGGGACGGATCCAGGCCTAGCATCTGAACAGGAGGACTCTAAGCCGCTACTTCTGATCGGGTGGCCACAGATTTGTAGTGCTGTCGGACTTCAGCCCGGAAAGTTTCGTCAGATCAAAAAGCTGCACTCTATGCAGAAGAGCCCTATCAGTTTCGGTGGTGCTCCCGGCGTCAAGCCTACCGTGACCCGTCCAGCTTTGCTTCGTTGGTGGAACTCTCTGAAAAAACGCGCAACAACCGGAGAAGCTGGCTCCTCCTCAGGAAAGGGGGACCTTGGGCATGGTCACGCTTATGGGAAAGATGGGCATATATACCCTGAGGTGAGCATGCACGATCAGAAGCGCCGGTCTGATCGAGGACGCCCAAGGAGCTAGTTCGACCAACTTCGACCAACTTTGAATGTCCTCGTCGCTTCCGCACCTACCTGTAAGGAGGTGTGTGATGCACAACGACGAGAAAAAGCTTCTGACACTAGGAGAGGTAGCCCGTGCGCTCGGCGTGACCCGTCGCCGGATTGCCTTCCATGCTTTGGAGGAACGCCTTCCGGAACCTCTTTGGTTCGGAGGCATCAGGGTTTGGCGGGAGGAGGACCTCCCGAAGATCAAAGCCACTCTTGAGCGGCATAGCCAAAAGGGGCGGACCCATGAGGAGTAACGACCTCCCAGGGACTGCCCTGGCATACGCCCAGCGCGGATGGTCTGTGATCCCTCTTCGTCCGGAGGATAAGCGCCCGCTCCTTGATGCCTGGGCATCGTTCCAGACCGATGGGGCCTCTGAGGATCAGGTCCGGGAATGGTGGGCCAGACATCCCCAGGCCAACCTCGGCATCGTGACGGGAGCTGTCTCTGGGATCGTGGTCCTGGATCTGGACGGCTCGGAAGGGCTGGAAACCGTCCAGCAGCTCGTGGCGGCAGGGCATCAGCTCCCTCACACTGTCCGGGCCATCACGCCTGGCAAGGGTGGTGGGTCGCACCTCTTCTTCCGGCATCCCGGCGGTACCGTTCCCAACCGCGCCCACAACATCCCTGGGCTTCCCGGGTGCGATGTTCGGGGGGACGGGGGCTACGTCCTGGTAGCTCCCTCGGTTCACCCTGAGGGTGGGGTCTACCGGTGGGCTCCTGGGTGCGCTCCTGGGGAGGTCGAACTGGCGGAGATCCCGTCTTGGCTCCTGGATGCCCTCCAGGCGGCCCCTGCCGGCTGGGCCGGCGACGGCACCCCCGGGGCCTGGTTCCAGGGGGTACCCGAGGGCCAGCGGAACGACTCGGCCGCCCGGCTGGCTGGCCGGTGGCTGGCCAAGGGACTGGAGCCGGAAGAGGTTGGAGAGCTGCTGCTGCTCTGGAACGTGCGGAACCAGCCTCCACTCCCGGAGGAGGAGATCCGTCAGGTGGCCCGGTCCATCGCAGCCCGGGAGGCCACCAAGCCCGCCGGGGAGGGGACTCCTGCGCCTGTCTTCGCCCAGCCCCTTAGCGCCCTCCTGGCCCAGGAAGACCGCCCCATCGCATACCTTGCCACGGGCCTGCTGGAGGTGGGGGCCATCGGCTTCGTAGGCGGGGAGCCGAAGCTGGGGAAGAGCTGGCTGGGGCTCCACATGGCCCTGGCCGTGGCCACAGGCACCCCGGTCCTGGGGACCTACCCGGTGCCGAGCAAGGACAGGGTCCTCTACATCCAGGAGGAGGACGGCCCGGACCTGATCCGCAGGCGGATCCGGCTCCTGTGCGCCGGGCAGGGGATCCCAGAGCCTGAGGATGCCTGCTTCCGGGTGGCTGTGCGCACGGGGTTCAAGATCAACGACCCGCGCTGGTGTGAGGCTCTGCGAAAGGAACTCGTCGCGTTCCGTCCGGCCCTGATCCTGGTGGACGTGCTCAACAAGGTCCACACGGCCGACGAGAACGATCAGCAGGAGATGACCCATGTGATGAGTCTCTTCGAGGGCCTCCGGCGCGAGTTCGGGTGTGCCTTTCTGCTGGTCCACCACTTCCGAAAGTCCGGGGGCGAGGGCTCCATGCGGGGGAACCAGCGGCTCCGGGGTTCCGGGGTCTTGGGGGGCTGGTCCGAATGCTCCTTCTACCTCAGCCCGATGCAGAACGGGGCCATCCAGGTGGAGCACGAGAGCAAGAATCCCACCCTGGAGCCCTTCGCCTTCCGCCTGGAGGATGTGAAGGACACCGAGGGAACGCTGGTCGCGGTGCGCCTAGCCTACCAGGGGGCGGCCGTTGTCCTGCAACAGGCGGACAAGCTCAACGCGATGCTGGGGACTGTGCAGGAAGCCCATGCCGAGGGCGGGGCGTCCCTCTGCACGGCCAAGGCCCTGGCTGACCGGGCCGAGGTCTCCGAGAACACCGTGCGGGCGCAGCTCAGACTCCTGGAGGATGCCGGGAAGGTCCGACAGGTCAAGATCCGGCCCGGAGGACAGGGGAGGCCGGTCACGGCCTACCTTCCCGCCGAGGCGGCAGATCCTGCCGGGGAAGATGGCTCAGCAACGCACCCTCCTAGGGGGGATGAGTTGATGAAGCATGTCGGAGCCCCACAGGAGGGAGGAAGCTCAGCGCAAAAGGCTCCCTTTGAGTTGAGCCATGAGGCGGGGGAGGGGGTGGCACGTGGCTAATCCTCCGCTGGAGATGCAGGTTCGCCTTGTCCTGTGGCGGCGTGACCTGGTGGCCCTCCTGGGTGTCTCTCAAAGGACCCTGAGCCGGATGATGTCCAACGGGGACATGCCCGCGCCAGACGTGGACATCAGGGGGCGGAGAGGATGGAAGGCCCAGACCGTCACTGCTTGGCAAGCGGCCGGGTGTCCGAGGGCGACTTGACGATTATAGGAGAATCTCCCATAATGATGCCGTGGAAAAGAAAGCGGGGGTGTTTGCCCGACAAGTCCAAGCCCTTCGGGAAGGCTCCGGCCTTTCCCAGGTGGCTTTCGGGAAGCTGGTCGACGTGAAGCCTTGGACCCTGAGGACCTGGGAGCAGGGGCGGTATGAGCCGGGGTATCCGGATCTGATCTTGGAGGCGTTGCGGGCAAGGGTCGAGAAGGCAAAGGAGAGGCGCAAATGAGGAAACCAAATGCCACGTCTTGGCTCTTCCGAACCAAGAAGAAGGATGGGACGCTCCATCCGCGCTGGCGCATCCGTTACCGGGGGCATGATGGCCGGATGGCCTACGCCACCGGCGTCACCGACAAGACGGAATCCCGGCGCATGGCGGAGGATCTGGCTACCCAGGCGGACCGCATCCGCCGGAAGACGGAGCCGGCTCCCCAGTTGGCGGACACGGAGAGCCTCCGTGCCATCATGGAGCATCGGGATGCCTACCTCGCTTGGGGGAACTCCCAGGGCGGGAGGGGAGGGCGTCCCTGGTCCGGCACGTATGGAGAGAAGCAGGAGAGCGTCCTGGATTGGTGGATCGAGACGCTCGGACTCAAGACCCTCCGGGATATCGATCTCCCGGCCGTAGAGAAGGCGCTCCAGGAGAAGGGCAAGGAGAACATCGGGACCTTAAAGAAACCCCGGTTCGTCACAGGGAAGACCCTTACCCACCTGTCGATGAACCTCCAGGGCTTCGTGAACTGGTGTCGCAAGCGGAAGTTCCTGGCCGCCAACCCCCTGGAAGGCTTGCGGAAGTTCAACACCAGTGCCAGGACCCAGCGCCGGGCCTTGAGCCTGGAGGAGATCGGGAAGTTGCTGGCGGTGGCGTCTCCGGAGCGCAGGCGGATCTACCGCATGGCCTTGGTGACAGGGTTTCGGGCCAGGGAACTGGCTTCCCTTCGGGTGGGGGATCTGGATGCGGAGAAGGGCACGATCTTCCTGCGGGCCGACTTCGCCAAGGACAGGAGGGATGCCAACCGACCCTTGCCCCAGGACTTGGCGGCGGAACTCGCCCAGGCTTGCCAGGGCCTGTCCCCGGAGACCCCGCTACTTTCCTTTGAGCCTGTCCATGCCGCAAGGCTTCTGGGTGCTGATCTGGACACCGCCAAGATCGACAGGAGCACGTTTCACGGCAAGGTGGACTTCCACGCCCTCCGGGTCACGCATGTCACCATGGGCATTGAACTCGGCTTCGACGCCAAGACTGCCCAGGAACTGGCCCGTCACAAATCGATGGGCATGACCAGCCACTACGCCAAGGCCAACCCGGACCGGCTGAGGAAGGCCGTGGACGAGCTGGGCCGGGCCGTCTCGGAGGCTGAAAAGACTCATAACAGTCGAAAGGAAGTCAAACGGGCCGTCCTGGCCAAGGCCGCAGGGGCCGAGAATCTGACCGAGGCTCCTGCTATGCCAGGGGATACGCCGAACTTGGTATTGGTGCGGGAGAGAGGATTTGAACCTCCAAGGCCTTGCGGCCACTAGCTCCTGAGGCTAGCGCGTCTGCCAGTTCCGCCACTCCCGCGGCGTTGGGCCGGACAATTTAGCGGTGGCCCGGCTCCGGCACAAGTTCGATCAGGGCCACCTCCGGCCGGCAGCAGAAGCGGACCCGTGGCGCAGGGTCGCCTTCCATCCCCAGGCCGCGGCAGACGTAGAGCGCGCAGGTCCCGATGCGGTAGAGGCCGCTTTCGTAGGCCTTGCCGTACTTCGACATCGTGACCAGGGCCCCGTAGAAGGGCAGGCAGACCTGGCCCCCGTGGGTGTGCCCGGCCAGGTACAGATCGGCGTCCTGGAGCTCCGGTTCCGGGGCCAGGTCCGGGGTGTGGTACAGGAAGAGGGTGAAGGCGCCGGGCGGGGCGGTCTTCAGGGCCGTCCGCCAGGGGCCGCCGTAAGCCGCCCCGCAGACCCAGAGTCGGTTCCCCCGAACCGTGACGAGGGCGCCTTCACCGTCCAGGGCCTTCCAGGAGGTTCCGCCGAAGAGGTTCAATTCGTTCCAGTACCAGACGTCCCAGTTGCCTCCCACGGCAAAGCAGCCGGAGGGGGCCTTCAGGGAGGTGCCGAGACGCCGGAACGCCCGCAGTCCGTCCTCGGGGTTGTTGATGGAATCCCCGGTGAAGACGATGAGGTCGGGCTTCTCCTGCCGGACGATCTCCAGGAGCCTTTCCTCGCGCGGTCCCCACCCGTCGCAGTGGGTGTCCGTGATGTGGAGGATGCGGACGGGGGAGGAGACCTTGGGCGTCGGGATGCGGACTTGGCTGACCTCGATCCAGTCGGGCTCGACGAAGGCCCCCCAGGCCATGCACAGGATCCCCGCGGCGGCCAGACCCAGGATGACCTGGCGGATCCGCCGGCCGCCGGGCCGTTTCAGGAACATCCCGACCAGGATCGCCGCCGCGGACACGTAGACCGAGAGCACGGCCACCAGGAACAGGAGGAGGACGAGGTACTGGACCCACTTGTCCGGGGCCTCGGCCAGGGTGTGGCCGATCTTCTCCCTGAGGGGGATGGCGGGGATCACGCCTCCTCCCGCCGCGACGGGCACCAGCGGGCCAGGGCGCAGCGGGGGCAGTCGGGCTTGCGCGCGAAGCAGCGGCGGCGCCCGTGCCAGATGATGCGCTGGGACAGGGTCGTCCATTCCGGCTGGGGCCAGAGCTTCATGAGGTCCCGCTCCACTTTCACCGGGTCGGTCTGGCGCGTCCAGCCCAGCAGGCGGCTGATGCGCCCCACGTGGGTGTCCACCGTGATGCCCGGGATCCCGAACGCATGGCCCAGGACCACGTTGGCCGTCTTGCGGCCCACGCCGCGCAGGGTGAGAAGCTCGTGTTGGCTGCCCGGCACCTGGCCCCCGTAGCGCTCCAGGATGTCCCGGCAGGCGCTCCGGATGGACTTGGCCTTGGCGCGGAAGAACCCCGTGGAATGGATGGCCTTCTCCAGGGCCCCGGGGGGGGCTTCGGCCAGGGCCTTGGCGTCCGGGAAGCGGCGGAACAGCTCCGGGGTGACCAGGTTCACCCTCCGGTCCGTGCATTGGGCGGACAGGATGGTGGCCACCAGCAGCTGCAGGGGGCCTTCATGCTTCAGCTCGCAGTCCGCCTCCGGGTAGGTCCTGGCCAGGGCCCCGCGCACGCGGGCGAAGACGCGGGGGTCCTTGGCGCGGGATCTCGGGAAGGGGGGGGGCACGCGGGCATCATAACGGCCTCAGGACCGGTTGACACCCGCCCGGGGGCAGGGGTATACAGCTTGTGTGAGCGGTTTCGGTCGTCTCGGGGACATCCTGGTCCAGAAGGGCCTGCTCAGCGCCGAGCAGCTCAAGAAGGGCCTCGCCAAGCAGAAGGAGTCCGGAGCCAAGATCGGCCGGGCCCTCCAGGACCTCGGCTTCGTCTCCAGCCTCCAGGTCGCCCAGGCCCTCGCCGAGCAGTTCAGCCTGCCCCTGGTGGACCTGAGCAAGACCAAGGTCCCCAG
>JAHFOU010000095.1 GCA_023261525.1 Planctomycetota bacterium
GAGTGGATCCCCCTGGCCGAGAAGAAGCGGCGGGAGGAAAAAGCCCAGCTTCAGGGGGAGATCGACAAGCTGGCGGGAGAGGATGTCCCTAGCCTCCTCCGCCTGGCCGCCCGGGCCGGGAAGGACGGATTCCCGGAGCTTGGGCGCACGCTCTATGAACGCATCGTCAAGACGGATCCGGAGCATGCGGAGGCCCGCCGGGCCCTGGGGCAGACGAAGTTCGAAGGCGCCTGGCGCCCGAACGAGGAGATCGTGGCCGCCTACCTCGCGGCGGATTCGGACCCCAAGCGGGCCGCCATCGCCGGGGCCGTCAAGACGGCGAAGTCCGACCTCACCCCTGAACGCCTGGAGCAGGTCCGGGGCTGGACCACCGCCCCGAAGGGGACCCAGACCGGCCTGCCGCTGGAGGGGAAGGCCTACAAGACCGAGTACATCCTGGACGTTCCCGAGACCTACACCGGCCTCAAGCCCCTGCCCCTGATCATCTACCTGCATACCTGCATGTCGTCCCCGGTCGGGACCAACGTGGAAGGGCATGTCTGGAGCGAGGACCACGACAGCATGCCGGCCGCCTGGAAGGGGCTGGACTGGATCGCGGCCTTCCCGAAATGCCCGGAGCAGATCAACGAGTACGGTTGGAACACCCGCCTGAGCGAGACCTCCGTGCTCGACCTGATCGACAAGCTCGCCCGCCAGTACGCCGTCGATCCGCGCCGGATCTACCTGGTCGGCGGCTCCATGGGCGCCTCCGGCGTGCTGTCCATCGCCGCGCACTACCCGGAGCGCTTCTCGGCCGTCGCCGCCCTGTCCCCCACGCTCAACGGCAACCCCGGGGGGGATCCCACCCGTCTGAAGAACCTGCCCGTCTTCCTGGTGCACGGCCGAAGCCCCGGCAAGACCGCGGAGGAATGTGCGGACCTCGGCCTGTTCTCGACCCGTAATCTGGACCAGATCCTGACCCATCTGGATGCCGTGCACAGCTTCACGGAGATCCCGGAACGCGCCCTGAGCCCCGGCTCCATGCAGAAGGCGGTCGAATGGATGAAAACCTTCGTCGCCGCGACCCCCCTGGTGCCCTACGACAGGTCCAAGGACCGGACCTTCGAGAAGGACATGCCCAACTTCGATGCGGGCTTCATCGACGGCAAGAAGGTCACGCCGAAATAGGCGGGCTTCATGCCGGAGATCCCCCCCATCCGCCGCCGAGGCCTGGTGCTCGTCATCGTGGTGGGCGTGCTGGGCATCCTGGTCGTCCTGGGCTCGGCCTTCGTGATGATGGCCCGCCTGGAACGCAAGGCCAGCCAGCAGCGGGTGAACGCCACCCGGGCCACCCTCCTCGCCCGGAGCGGATTGGAGGATGGCCTGGCCCGCCTGGAGGCGGGACAGGACCCCGAGACGGCCTCCAGCCGCTACCGGGGGGAGAACTGGGACGGCTCTTCGGACGGTCTCCTCTCCCCCGGGGAGGCCGCCCAGGAGACCTACCGCCGCACCGGAGCCGGCACGCCCGCGGACGAGGACGCCTGCCCCGTCCAGCAGGCCATGCGACCCTCCTTTTTCACCTTCACCACGGACGGTCTCGCCAATCCCCTGCTGGCCTCCGTGGACGGGCGCCTGCGCGGCATCTCGGGACGCCTCTCCGACGGGCACTATGCCCTCCAGGTGGCCTCGGGCGGCCTCTGGGTGAACGGAGGGGACCCGGAGGCCCCGGCCACCCCGCCTCCGGCCGCCCCCCCGGGCACCCAACCCACCATGGCCAGCTACAACGTCACCCTCCGGCGCATCCTGGGAACCCTGGCCGAAGCCCTCGACCGCCAGACGGGGGGCAACGACGGCCAGCCCGTGGACGAGACGGACGGCTGGCGCCTCCTCGATGCCCGTCCCGCGTCGGGCTGGCAGGGTTGGACCCAGCTTCGCGACCTCGCCCTGGGAGGCAGCCAGGCCAAGCTGGACGCCCTCAAGCCCTACCTGGCCCTCCATGCCTGGACGGACAAGAAGGTCATCCAGCCCAACCCCAATCCCGGCACGGAGAACTTCGGGTACAGCTCCTGGGGCGACATCAAGATGCGCCACCTGAGGACCCAATGGGTCTTCGGCATGCCCGACCTGACCCAGCCCGACTTCGAGCGCATCCCCCCGGTGCCGCCCGCCTGGAGAAACTCCCCCTGGGACGGCAAGGTCGTGGGCCGGGCCCCCGTGGACCTGGCCTGGGCCAGGACCCGCCGGCCCGTGCTGATCGCCCTGCTGGCCGGCCTCAAGGGCCTCTACCTGGACAACCAGGGATGGCCGGGAGGCACCCGCACGTCCCCCCACGTGCTGGGCCGCACCCCGTCGGCCCTGATCGACCTGCCCGCGACCTGGACCCCGACCTGCGACTGCCTGAAGGCCGCCGACCAGATCCTGGCCTCCACCTCCGACCTGGGCACCTGGGCGGCCTGGGATGCCTTCTGCGACACCCTCGCCTTCAGCGGCACCAACGACCAGGCCCAGGCCAAGCGGGACATCCTCAAGGCCAACTTCAACCCCAACAGCGACCTGAACAAGTTCAACCCCAACCCTTCCCTGTGGAGGATGGTCGACAAGAGCGACCTGATCGCCTATTCCACGGAATTCAGCCTGATGCCGGTCTCGGACCGCCGACTGGCCTGCACGGGCCGGGTGCTGGGCCCCGACGGGAAGCTCCTGGCCGCCCGGACCCTGGAGGCCGAACTCTCGGGCCCCTCGGTCTTCCGGCTCAGCACCCAGAAGGAGTTCTCCTGCGAGGACCTGGGCCGGCTGGACCTGGCGGGAGATGAGAAGGACCTCAGGGTCCCCGGGTTCCGGCGGGCCGGGGCCCCCGAGTTCCTCAGCCAGAGCCAGGGGATGGGACGGACCTGGGGCCACCGCCTGGACCTGAGCGACCAGTACCCCGGCACCTGGATGGCCGGGGACTCGAGAGGCGCGAGCCTGCAGACCTACCCGGAACCCTGCGTGGACTTCAGGACGTACGGGGAGCCGGTCCAGGTCAATGCCGCGGACTACGACGGGAACCTCCAGCGGGCCACGATGGAGACCCCCCAGGACGCCTGGTACGGGGTGGCGGCACCAGCCCCCACCCTGGGGTTCCTGACCCGCTATACGGCGGGATTGGACCTGGACACGGCCGGCGGTCCCTACGGCAGGGAGTGCATCCCGGACGTCAAGCAGGCCGTCGGGTACGACCTCCACAACGGCCTGTTCAGCGGAGGCACCCTCCCTCCCCTGCCGACCAGCTACCCGGCAAGCACGCTCTACCCGGACGGATGCTACGCGGAGTTCCTCAGGATCCCGGCCTACTACGACCTGGGTTGCGCCAACGGCCTTCATGGCCACATCAGCCTCTGGTTCAAGCCCAGCTGGAAACCCGTCGGCTTCGTCCCCCACAGCTTCCTGCGCTGGACCAGCTTCTGGGAATGGCAGTACAGCGCAGGGATCAACCAGTTCTTCTTCCTGGGGGCCTATGGCCCCATGCCGAACGGCGTGAACTCCGGCCTTCCCGGAGCGTCCTGCTTCATCGCCCATTTCGAGACCGGGCACGATACGGGCGACGTGGGGCACGAGCACCAGTTCCTGACCCCGAAGATGAACCTTCAGACGCACCGCTGGAGCCTGCTCACCTGTTACTACGATTTCCAGGGGCTGGACGGCAGGGCCTGCGGCAGGCTCCTGCTCAACGACGGAGCCAGTCCCGACGACATCGCGGACCTGGACCTCTACCCCACCTCCTCGGGAGCCAACGACCCGACCTCCGCCTCGGACATCACCGAGGACCAGTTCGGCTGGCCCCATCAGCTCCAGTCCGGCTGGAGGAACGACATGGGCCGGGAGGACGATGACAGCGTCTTCGCAGGCGCGCCCAAGTGGGGCATGTCCGTCCCGGACGCCACCCTGGACGAGTTCGCCCTCTATGATTTCGGGGCGACGAGGGACAACACCGACGTCCTGGCGGGCGCCCGCTTCGCGGAAGGCCGCTACTACAAGGGCGCGGCCTACACGGCCCTGGGCGCCGCGGGGAACACGGCGCCCGAGTTCTTCAGCGCCCCCATCCTCCTGCCCAACGGCTCCAGCCTGAGGAAGGTGGCCTGGACCTGGCAGCGCCCCACGGCCCTCCCCGACGACTACGCGGAGATCGAACTGACGGACCCCTCGGGCGCCGCATACCTGGGCCCCCTCACCCGCTCGACGAAGGGGCCCCGCTTCTCGCCGGACCGCCAGGTCTGGGAGGTGGCCCGGACCGTCGACGCCCCTTTCCGCGCCCACGTGGTCTTCCGCCGCGTGGAAGGTTCTCCGACGGTGGATGACAACATCCCCCTCCTGGATTCCCCGGTCCTCGACGACCTGACCTTCTTCTACGAACCGAAGGAGGGCCCCAAGGTCCTCTCCTGGCGTGGGGGGGACTAGGATGCGCCTCGGCCTCCTGGTGGCGACGGCCCTGGGGATCCTGGCCCTCGCCCCGGAGGCGGAGTACGAGGCCCGGGCGGCCAAGCTCGGCAACAAGAACCCCAAGGGCTGGCTCGAGCTCGCGAATTTCTGCGAGGAGCACCTGCTCTGGGACAAGCGCTCCGAGGCCCTGCGCAGGACGGTCGCGATCGAGCCGGGAAACGCCGAGGCCCATGCCCGGCTGGACGAGATGAGGTCCGGCAAGGACTGGCTTCCCGCCGACGAAGCCGAGGCCAAGGAGGCCGAGGAGATGCAGGCCAAGGGGCTGGCCTTCTACGGGAGCGCTTGGCTCCCCCAGAAAGAGGCGGCAGCCCTGAAGGAGGCCGACCGGAAGCTTGTCGGCTGGGCCCTGGAGGTCCGCCTCGACACCCCCCACCTCCGCATCTACAGCGCCCGCCCCCTGGACTTCACGCGGCGCCTGGCGGGCCTGCTCGAGAACGAGGTCGGCGCCTACGAACGCCTGTACGGGAGGATCTGGAAGTCGGGGACGGCGCCCAAGGCAATGCAGGTCTTCGTCTTCGCGGACCGCCCGACCTTCGAGAAGATCGCCACCGCCACGGGACACCCCATCTCCCAGGGGGCTTCGGGCTTCTACGAAGGGGGATGCAGGATCCTGTTCGTTGGCGTCACCGCGGACAAGGAGCTGGGAAGCCCCGCCGAGCTCCGCTGCACGGCCGTCCATGAGATGCTGCATGCGCTGGACCACCAGATGACCCACGTCAACGTCGTCGGCGCGCCGTGCTGGCTGATGGAGGGCCGGGCGAACCATTTCGGCTTCGGCATCCTGGGCCGCCAGGTCCTGCCCGGGGCCCTGAACGAACCCGACGGCACGGGGCTTCTGCACGACGGCTGCACCTCGCCGATCCCGATCTCGGAGGTGATGGACCAGGCCAACTTCAAGGGCGCGAACCAGCCGGCCTACTACGCCCTCGCCACGGCCTGGGTGCATTTCCTGTTCCACGGGGAGGACGGGCGGCACGCCTCCGCCTTCCGGACCTACCTCTCGGGGTGTCCCGGGAAGGCCTCCAAGGCCGACTTTGAGAAGGCGGTGGGCAGGATCTCCGACCTGGAGCCGCCCTTCCGGGAATACGTCCAGAAGACGCTGCGCCCCTCGATCCGGAAGACACGCTAGCGTCCGGCGGTCCCCGTGCGATAATGTCCTCCGGCATGTCCCTTCGCACCCGTCGGGCCGGCATCGTCCTCCTGGTGGTGGTCGGCGTCCTGGGCATCCTGTCGGTGCTGGGCGTGGCCTTCCTCACCATGGCCCGCCTGGAGCGCAAGGCCTCCGAACAGCGCGTGAACGTCTCCAAGGCCCGCCTCCTGGCCCGCAGCGGCATCGAGGATGCCCTGGCCCGTCTCGCCGACGGGCAGGACCCCGACCTCCTGGAAAGCCGGTACGGCGGCGAGGACTGGGACGCCTCCGGAGGCCCCCTGAGCCCCTTCGAGGCCGCCCAGGAGGTCTACCAGCCGGGAACCCCCAACACCGACGACTGCCCCGCCCGCCAAGCCCTCCGGCCCAGCTTCTTCGCGTGGGACGCCTCGGGAAAGCCCCGGCGCCTGGGCGTGGACGGGAGGGAGCGGGGATTCTCCGGAGCCCCGACCCCGGACGGCTCCTACGCCCTCCGGGTGCGCCGCTTGAACGGCCTCTGCCTCAACGGCGGGAACCCTTCGGCCGCCCCCCTGGACGGCGCCAATGCCGTCCTGAGGCGCCTCCTGGGTACTCTTGCGCTCGAGACGGGGCTTCTGGAATCGGATGGATGGAACCTGGTGGACCGCCGTCCCCGGACCCCCCGGGGGTGGACGGACTGGAACCAGGTCCGGGATGCCGCCTTCAACGGTGCCCAGGCCAAGCTGGATGCCCTCGCGCCCTACGTGCTGCTGCGGGCCTGGGCGGACCGGCACGTGATCCACCCGGATCCCAAGCCGGCCATGGTGAACCAGGACTACGCCTGCTGGGCGGACATCAAGAAGGTGGGCGGGGCCCCGGGCCTCGAGACCTCCGGCGGAAGCGTCGTGGGGCGCTGTCCGGTGTACCTGGGCTGGGCCCGACACCAGAGGCCGGTCCTGATCGCCCTCCTCAAGGGCCTCAGCGGGTTGACCCTGGACGAACGGACCGTCAGGAGCCAGTTCTCCGGCGACATCATGGGCACCCTGAGGCTGGCGACGCTGAGCGATCCGGACGCCGCCTCCCTGGCCGGCCAGATCCTGGCCTCCACCAGCGACCTCTCCACCTGGGAGCACTGGAACGCCTTCTCGGACAGCCTGACGGTGTCCGGGGCGACGCCCGAGGAGATCCAGGCCAAGCGGGACCTCCTCAAGGCCAACTTCAACCCCAACTCCGACCTGAACAAGTTCAATCCCAACGGTTCCCTGTGGAGGTCCGTGGACAAGGGGGACCTGCTGGTCTACTCCACGGAGTTCACGCCCTTCCCGATCCAGCCCATCGAGGTCTCCTGTGCGGGCCGCATCCTGGACCGTAGCGGAAGGCTCCTGGCCATCCGGACCCTCTCCGCGAACCTGGATCCCCCCTCCGCGGTCCGGATCACCACCCAGAAGGAGTTCCTCTGCGAGAACCTGGGCAACCTGGACCTCGCGGGCGACGAGACCCAGCCCCGCCTGCCCGGAGCTTCCCCCGTCCCTCCGCTCGGCATCAGCCAGGGGAGCGCCAAGACCTGGGGACACCTCCTGACGGGGATGGCTGGAAAGGGGATGGCCCTCCAAAGCTACCCGGAACCCTGCGTGGACCCCGGTTCCGGGCTCCAGATCACCCCTGCCGACTACGACGGGAACCTCCAGCTGGCAACGGTGGAAACAGGAAAGAACGACACCTACGGGTTCCCGGGTCAGCTGAAGATGTTGGCACGCTACAACGACGGGCTGGACCTGGACCAGGGCGGAGGCACCTTGGCGAACCAGACGGACCTGAAGCAGGCTCCCGTGACCAACAGCCTCCTGGATGCCGCGCTTCCCAACACCTTGTACCCGGACGGCTGTTACAGCGAGAAGGACCGCATGCCGTCCTACCTCTCCCGGAACAATACCAACGGCCTGCACGGGGTCCTGGGCTTCTGGTTCAAGCAGAACTACGGCGACACCTCCGCCCTGCTCGCCGGCGGGATGCGGGGGCATGAACTCGTGAGCCTGTCGAATGCCGGGACCGTCTCCATCCCCGAGAGCCAGTACTTCACGGTGGTGGACGTCTGGGCCCTGAAGTACGGCTTCGCCAGGGCCCTGGCCTCCCTGCACGAGATCTGCCACGAGACCCTCGACGACGACAAGGAGCACGGCTTCGGCGTTCCCACCCTCCCGGTGCCCCACCGCTGGCACCTGATGACCTACTACTGGGACTTCCAGGCCCCGGACTCGGATTCCACCGGGGAGATGGTGCTGGACCAGGGCATCCCGGGGGAAGGGGAGAAGAGCCTCTACGGTTGGAGCGGGAACATCTCCACCCTGGCCACCGACATCACCCTGGACGACATCCACGGACCGCACCGGATCTACCTGGGCCGCTATCCCTACGACGCCGGCTACCTCACGGACAAGGTGGGCGCCGGCGCGGACACCACGATCGACGAGTTCGCGATCTGGGATTTCGGCCAGAACGAAAGCCTGGCCAAGGCCCTGGCCGCCAAGCGCCACCAGGAGGGCCGCTACTACAAGGGTGCTGCCTA